>NZ_JBAKHL010000009.1:0-154954 GCF_036902715.1 Micromonospora sp. CPCC 205546 | reverse complement strand
GAGCGGGCCGCCGCGCCGGCGGGCGCGGCGCCGGGGGCCGCGGGCGCCGGCATCGCGCCGAAGCTCGCCGCCGCCATCGGCATGGACGGCGGTAGCGGCCGGACCCGGTCGAGATACCAGGGCGCCAGTTCGGGTACGCCGGTCGCCGCCGCCGGGCGGGCCGTCGAGAGTTCGAGTACGCACTCCGGCCAGTCCTCGCCGGTGTCCTGGCTGACCAGGCCGAAGCACGTCACCGTCATGGTGTCGTCGACCAGTCGCAGGTCGTAGGAGGGCTGCCAGCGGGCCCCGTCGACCAGGTAGGTCAGCTCCAGGTCCAGCTCGGCGTCGTCGGCGTCGACCGACACGGTCACCTCCGCGGCCAGCCGGTCCGGTGCCCGCTTGCCGCTCGCGGCCGACAGTTCCCGCTCGACGGCCGCCATCTCCTCGGCCAGGTCGGTGCGCCGCCGGACCAGCTCGCGCCGGCGGCGCTGCGAGTCGGCGAGCTGGCCGGCCACCGAGTCGGCGAAGGCGGCCACGTCGGTCGGGACGGCGTCGCCGCAGGCCAGCGCGCGGGCGTACGTGCCACCGGCCCGGTCGGCCAGCCGGGTGAGGAACTGTCCCCGCTGCACCTCGATCTCGTGCGCGTCGTCGACCTCGGCCAGCTCGTCGGCCAGTTCACGGCTGCGCTGCTCCAGCGCGCGGACCTGCGCGTCCGTGCTGCGCGGCTGCCGCCACGTGGCGACGTCCACGCCGAGCACGGTGACCGCGCCCCGGCCGCCGACCCGCAGCGAGTCGCGCCGCACGCCCAGTGGCAACGGTGCGACGCGTACCCGGTGCTCGCCGGCGGGCAGCCGGGTGCTGCCCCGGCGGGTGACCCGGGCGCGGTCCGGATAGACGGTGACGCCGACGACGGGTGCTTCGATCTCCTCTGCCTGCACGCGGCGAGAGTAGTAGGCCGGCGCTCGAAGGCGGCGTCCGCGCCGGGGGACCACGGCGTACGGCTGGGTTAAGCTCCTTCGATCGAGCGCAGGTTACCGGGAGGTAGGCATGTCGGAGGAGCAGCGGGTCGCCATCGTCACGGGGGCGGCGCGGGGGATCGGGGCGGCCACCGCCCGGCGGCTGGCGGCCGACGGCCTCGCGGTCGCGGTGGTCGACATCGACGAGTCCGCGACCAAGGAGACCGTGGACGCCGTGGCGGCGGCCGGCGGCCGGGCGCTGGGCGTCGGCGCGGACGTGTCGGACCGGGCGCAGGTCGAGGCGGCCGTGGAGCGGGTCGCCGCCGAGCTGGGCGCCCCGACGGTGCTGGTCAACAACGCCGGCGTGCTCCGCGACAACCTGCTGTTCAAGATGACCGACGCCGACTGGGACACGGTCATGGGCGTGCACCTGCGCGGCGCGTTCCTGTTCAGCCAGGCCGCCCAGAAGCACATGGTCGAGGCGAAGTGGGGCCGGATCGTCAACCTCTCCAGCACCTCGGCGCTGGGCAACCGGGGCCAGGCGAACTACGCCGCCGCGAAGGCCGGCCTCCAGGGCTTCACCAAGACCCTCGCCATCGAGCTGGGCCCGTTCGGGGTGACCGTCAACGCGGTCGCGCCCGGCTTCATCGTCACCGACATGACGGCCGCCACCGCCGCCCGGATGAAGGTCGACTTCGAGGCGCTGCAGAAGCACGCCGAGTCGGAGATCGCGGTGCGCCGGGTCGGCCGCCCCGAGGACGTCGCGCACACCATCTCGTTCCTGGCCAGCGAGGGCGCCTCCTTCGTCTCCGGGCAGGTCGTCTACGTGGCCGGCGGCCCGAAGGACTGACCCCCGCGTACGCCCCGGCGGGCACCCGCCCGCCGGGGATCAGGCGGCGGGCCGGGTGCGCCAGAGCCAGAGCAGGCCGAGCACCGGCAGGACCAGTGGGATGTAGCCGTACCCGCTGCCGAACCGCGACCAGACCGTCTCGTCGGGGAAGAGCCGCGGGTCGGCGAGGCTGAGGGCCCCGACGCCGAGCACCCCGACCAGCTCCACGGCGCAGCACGCCAGCGCGACGCGGCGGCCGGCGGCGCCGGCACGGGCGAGCCCCACCGCCGCGACGATGTAGATGGCCGCGGCGAGGGCCGAGAGCAGGTACGCCACGGGCGCCTCGTCGAACTTCGTGGCGATCTGGAGACCCGCGCGGCTCGTCGCGGCGATCGCGAAGAGCAGGTAGACCGCGATCAGCAGCCGGCCCGGCCCGGCGTTGGTCCGCTTCACCTCCGGGGCGCGCACGTCAGCCACCCAGCACCTCCCAGGTCTGCTGGAGCCGTACGGCGACCACGGGCGTGACCAGGCAGACCGCGCAGACGATCGCCGAGCCCCAGCGCGTCGGCTCCATCCGGGCCAGCACCCAGGCCAGCGGCGGCAGGCAGACCAGCGTCACCAGGTATCCGAAGAAGGCTCCCGGCTCGCCCGGGCGCTCCCCGCCACCGAGGGCGACCAGCGCCGTCGCCGCCAGCGCGAGCAGCGCCACCTCCAGCACGGCCAGGCCGGCGAACTGCACCCGGTCCGGTGCCCGGTGCCGCAGCGTGGCGACCAGCGCCCAGGCCGCCACGAGCAGCGACAACACGATCGAGGCGGTCGCGAGCAGCCCGTCCACCGGCGAACCCGCCGTCGCTGCACTGGTCACCGGGGCCATCCGGAGTGCGGTTCGGTCACCGGCACAGCCTACTAACCCGCGTAGTACATCCCGGCACCCGCCGCCCCGTCCCGGGGGCGCGTCGTCCACCCGGGCCGGCACGGGGCGTCTGCCGGGTCGGCGGGCGCGGGGCGGCGTGACTGTCGGTAGAGGACAGTCGCGACCCCTATCGACCCCTATTCATGAGTAACGAAATCGTCGCTGAAAGTTATTCTTGTTTCCAGTCATCTGACCTCCGACGGCACGTTCGTCTGACGGAGAGGATCCCCATGTCGTTGTCCACCAGCCCTCCGGCGCTGAGCGTGGTGATGCCGACCTACCAGGATCCGCAGTGCCTGGCGCTGACCCTCCGGGCGCTGACCCGCCAGACGCTGCCGCCGGACCGCTTCGAGGTGATCGTGGTCCGCGACGGTGGCTCGTTCGACGGGTACCCCGAGGCGCTCGCCGAAGGCGCCGGGCTCCGCCTGCGGGTCATGGAACTCGCCGGGCGCAAGGGCCGCTCCGCCGCCCGCAACGCAGGGGCCCGGCGGGCCTCCGCGCCCCTGCTCGTCTTCCTCGACGCCGACTCGTGGGCGGCGCCCGACCTGCTGGAGCGGCACCTGGCCTGGCACGGCACACCCGGCAACGCGGCGGTGCTGATCGGCCGGCGGGACGAGATCGGCCTCGCGGATCTGCCCGCCGTGCTGGCCGGCGAGTCGCACGCGATCGCGCGGGCCTTCCCGCACGGCGGCGACCTGCGTTTCAGCACGGGACTTCCGGACGACGACGACTGGCTCCGGGCCGGCTGGGTGCTCGCCTACACGCACAACATCTCGCTCTCCAGCTCGCTCTTCGCCCAGGTCGGCGGCTACCGCGAGGCGTTCGGTCTGAGCTACGGCGTGGAGGACGTCGAGCTGTTCTACCGCGTGGACCGGAGCCTGCCCGACGGCGTCAACTTCGGCTACGACGACGAGGCCCGGGTCGTCCACCTCCCGCACCACAAGAACATCACCCGCAACTGGATGGAGATGAAGGCCAACTTCCAGCAGGCCGCCAGGACGTACCCCTGCCTGGAGTGGGAGTTCCTCACGGCGGTGATGGGCTACGAGGCGATCCGGCGGATCCTGCACTACCGGGCGCTCATCGCCGAGTGCGTCGAGCGGTCGGCGTGTGCCATCGGCCCTGCCGCCGCGCGCCTCGCCGGCCGGTTGCGGGGGCCCAGGGCGCTCTGGATCGGCACCGGTCGCGCCGAATCGGGGCTGCCCGCCTCGGCGCTGACCTTCGACTACGCCGCTCCCATCGGGCCGACCAACTTCCATCTGCTCGGCGTCGCCCCTCCCATGCCGCCGGGCAGCCTCGACGCGGTGGTCAGCGTCGACTTCTGGCGGTACCTGCTGTGGCCGGAACTCTGCCAGTTCATCTCCGCGTCGCTGACGCTGGCCGGCGAGGTGCACCTGGTCGCCACCGCCGACGCGACGCCGGGGATGTGCGCCGCCGACCCGCAGACGCTGGGCTACCTGCGCCAGACGCAGGCCACCGAGTACGCAACCGAGCTGCACGCGGTCGAAGGGCTCGGCGACGTGCTGACCCTGCGGCCCCGCAGGCCCGTGACCGGCGCCGTGCGCCGGGCGCCCGCCCAGGCCGTCGCCGGAGCGCGGCCCGCTGCGCTGGCGCCCGGGCGCTCCCCGACGCCGGGATAGCAGATCGACGGTGCGACCAGGCCGACATCGGTGTCAGGGCCTGTGCCGCCGTGCCCGTATTCCGCCGTTAGTGACGGAAAGGCGAATATCATGCGCGTACTGCTGTCGACTCTCGGGTCGCGTGGCGACGTCCAACCACTGGTGGCGCTGGCCTCCCGGTTGAAGGCTCTCGGCCTGCAGGCCCGCCTCTGCGCCCCACCGGACTTCGCCCGGTGGGTGGCCACCTTCAAGATCTCCTTCGTGCCCGTCGGCCCGCCCTGGCGCAGGTCGGCGGCGCCCAGGCCGCGGGCCGCCGTGCCCCGACCCTCACCGGCACAGGTACGAAAGCTGGCCGAGTCCTCCATCGGCATCCAGTTCGAGGTGCTCTCGGCGGCGGCGCGGGACTGCGACGTCCTCGTCGCGTCGACCGGCCTTCAGGTCGCCGCCCGTACGGTGGCGGAGAAGCGCGGCATACCGTACGTCTACGCGGCACTCTGCCCGGCGGCCCTTCCCTCACCGCACCACCCGCCGCTGCCGCTGCCCCTCCTCGGGCAGGCGCCGGCGCCCGCGTCGGCCGACAACGGCGAACTGTGGGCCGCCAACCTGCGGCAGGTCAACGACACCTTCGGTGTGCCACTCAACGCGCTCCGGGCGGGGGTGGGGCTGGCCCCCGTCGACGACGTCAGCGAGCACATCCACACCGACCAGCCGTGGCTGGCCACCGATCCGACCCTGGCGCCCTGGCCGGACGCCGCCGACCCGGCCGTCTATCAACCGGGTGCCTGGCTCCTGCCGGACGAGCGGCCCCTGCCCACCGAGGTGAGGTCCTTCCTGGACGCCGGTGGGCCGTGCGTCTACGTCGGATTCGGCAGTGTCGCCGCGCCACCGGGCCTGCTGGAGACGGCCGTGCAGGCGGTACGCGCGCTCGGTTGCCGTCTGGTCGTCTCCCGGGGCTGGGCCCCGCTCACGCGGGGCGACCGGGCACCCGACTGCCTGGTCGTCGGCGAGGTCAACCAGCAGGCGCTGTTCAAGGACGTGGCCGCGGTGGTCCACCATGGCGGCTCGGGCACCACGACCACGGCCGCGCGCGCCGGGACGCCGCAGGTCGTCATACCGCAGGTCTACGACCAGCACTACTTCGCGCGGCGGGTGTCCACGCTCGGCATCGGCAGCGCACACCCCGGCGCGGTGCCCACCGTCGAGTCGCTGACCACGGCTCTCGCCGCCGCCCTGCGGCCCGAGGTGGCCGCCCGCGCCCGCGCCTTTGCCGCCGTCGTACGCACCGACGCGGCGCAGGTCGCCGCGAAGCGGTTGACCGACACCCTGCGGGTCTGAGCGGGACGACCCTTCCCGCCGACGCCCGTCCGGCCCCACCGCCGGCGGGCGCCGCCAGCCACGGCCCCGACGACGGGGCCCTGGTGGCGGCCGTGCCCGGCGGGGTGAACGCGCTCGGCCCGGACAGGGGGCTGGGCGCGACCACGACTTCCGACACGGGCCCCGGTGTGGCTCCTGGCCGCGGGTACCGTGATGTGACGACGACGGTGGAGGTGCTCGTGGTGCGGTTCGGGTTGTTCGGTACCGGTCACTGGGCGGCCGAGACGCACGGCGCGGCGCTGCACGCGCACCCGGGGGTCGCGTTCGTCGGCGTGTGGGGCCGGGATCCGCGCAAGGCCGCCGCCCTGGCCGAGCGCTACGGGGTGCCGGCCTTCGACGACGCCGACGCGCTCGTCGACGCCTGCGACGCGGTCGCCGTGGCCCTGCCGCCGGACGTCCAGGCCGACATCGCGGTCCGCGCGGCCACCGCCGGCCGGCACCTGCTGCTGGACAAGCCGCTCGCCCTGAGCGTCGCCGACGCCGATCGGGTGGTCGACGCCGCGCAGGCGGCGGGCGTCGCCTCGGTGGTCTTCTTCACCGGCCGCTTCCGGCCCGACGTCGCCGCCTTCCTCGCCGCGACGGCCGCCGTCGGCGGGTGGCACACCGCCAAGGCGATCCGGTTCGCGTCCATCTTCCAGCCCGGCAGCCCGTACGAGGCCTCGCCCTGGCGCCGGGAGCACGGCGCGCTGTGGGACATCGGACCGCACGCGCTGTCCCTCATCGTGCCGGTCCTCGGTCGGGTCGCCCGGGTCGCCGCGATGGACGGGCCGCGCGGGCTCGTCCACCTGCTCCTCACCCACGACGGGGGCGCGACCAGCACGGTGTCGCTGACCCTGGACGCCCCGCAGGAGGCGGTGGGCCGGGAGTTCGTCTTCTACGGCGAGAACGGCGTCGAGACCGTGCCGGCCGGCGGGGGAGACGCGGCGACGGCGCTCGGGGTGGCGATCGACCAGTTGCTGGAGGAGATCGGTTCGGGCACCCGGGACCACCACTGCGACGTGCGCTTCGGCCGCGAGGTCGTCGCCGTGCTCGCCGCCGCCGAGACCGCCCGCGCCGAGGGCCGCACCGTCGACCTGCCCCGCTGAGGGCACCGTCCCCGCCGAGGCGCAGGGGTCCGGCGGGACCGCCCGCGTCGAGGGCTGCCGCCCTGAGGCGCAGGGCCCGGCGACCGCCGCGTACGCGAGGACCGGCTCCGTCCGCCGCCCGGTCAGGCCAGCGTGTTCAGGGCCTCGCTGAGCTCGGCGGGGGAGCCGAACTCCTCCGCCGGCAGGGCCCGCAGCGTCCGGAGCATCTCCGTGCTGACCCCGTTCTCCTGGCCCCAGCGGACCAGGTCCTCGCGGGAGACCGGGTAGTCGAGTCCGGCCAGGTACTCCTGCAACTGCGCGCCGGTGACGGTCATGCCGGCGGGCTACCCGCTCAGCCCGCCCGCACACCGCCCGCCGATCGACGCTCGGCGGTTTGTCCGACGGCGCGCCGGGTAGCCGCCCGCCATGCTGGTTCAGCGGCTCGGCGCGCCGAGCGACTTCGACCCGTTGCTGGAGCGCGTCCGGGACGCCCGGATCGTGATGATCGGCGAGGCGACGCACGGCAACTACGACTACTACCGCCTGCGCGAACAGCTCACCCGGCGGCTGATCGCCGAGTGCGGGTTCTCCTTCGTGGCCGTGGAGGGGGACTGGCCCGACTGCGACCGGGTGCACCGCTCGGTGACCGCCGCCCCGGGCGGGGCCGCCGACCCGCGTACCGCGTTGGAGCGCTTCGAGCGCTGGCCGACCTGGATGTGGGCGAACGCCGAGGTGGCCCGCTTCTGCTCCTGGTTGCGGGCGTGGAACGTGGAGCGGCCCGAGGACGCCAGGGCCGGCTTCCACGGCCTGGACGTCTACAGCCTCTGGGAGTCCATGCAGGCGATCTTCGACTATCTCGGCGAGGAGGACCCGGGCTCGCTGGAGGCGGCGCAGGACGCGTACCGCTGTTTCGAGCCGTACGGCAAGCGGGTCGAGGAGTACGGCATGGCGAGCCGGTTCGTCTCCGCCCGCTGCGAGGAGGAGGTCGTGCGGCTGTTGGCGCGTACCCGCGAACAGGCCGCCGTGGACGGCCCGGACAGCTTCTCGGCCTGGCAGAACGCGGAGGTGGTGGCCGGCGCGGAGCGCTACTACCGGGCGATGGTGCGCGGCGGGCCGGATTCGTGGAACATCCGGGACACGCACATGGCGGACACCCTGGACCGGCTGCTGGAGCGCTACGGCCCGGGCGCGCGGGGCGTCGTCTGGGCGCACAACACGCACGTCGGCGACGCCCGGGCCACCGACATGGCCGCCGACGGGATGGTCAACATCGGCCAGCTGGCCCGCGAGCGGCACGGCGCCGAGGAGGTTGTCCTGGTCGGCTTCGGCGGCTACCGGGGCACGGTGATCGCCGCGCCCCGCTGGGGCTCGCCGGCCGAGGCGATGGTGGTGCCGCCGGCCCGCGCCGGCTCGGTCGAGCACCGGCTGCACGAGCTGATGCCCGAGCGGGCCGTACTGGTCTTCGGCGGCGACGACCAGCCCGGCTGGGTCACCGGGACCGCCGACCACCGGGCGATCGGGGTGGTCTACGACCCGTCGTTCGAGTCGTGGGGCAACTACGTGCCGACGCGGCTGGGGGAGCGCTACGACGCCTTCGTCTGGTGCGACGAGACGACGGCCCTGCACCCCCTGCCGGCCCTGACCACCCCGGGCGAGATGGAGACCTACCCGGCCGGTGTCTGACCCGCCCCGCCCCTCCCCACCTCCGCCTCGGTGATCATGCAGTTGTGGTGCCCGTTGCGGCCGGATTCGCCGGCTGTGCGGGGCACCACAACTGCATGATCGATCCGAGCGGGCGGGGTCAGGTGCGGGCGGGGGACCTGTCGTCCAGGTGGGCGCGCAGGCCCTCGCCCTCGATGTCGACGTTGGGCAGGATCTTGTCCAGCCAGCGGGGGAGCCACCAGGCCCGCTTGCCGAGCAGCGACATCACGGCGGGCACGATGGTCATCCGCACCACGAACGCGTCGATGGCGACGCCGACGGCGAGCGCGAAGCCCATCGACTTGATGACCGGGTCGTCGAGGAAGACGAAGCCGCCGAAGACCGAGATCATGATCAGCGCGGCGGCGGTCACCACCCGGGCGCCGTGCCCCATCCCGTTGATGGTCGCCTGCTGCGCGGTGTCACCGTGCACGAAGTCCTCCCGCATCCGGGAGACCAGGAAGACCTCGTAGTCCATCGCCAGGCCGAACAGGATGCCGATCAGCAGGATCGGCAGGAAGCTGACCAGCGGGCCGGGCGTGTCCAGGCCGACCAGGTCGGCGAGGTGGCCCTGCTGGAACACCGCCACGGTGATGCCGAAGGTGGCGGCGACGGTGAGCAGGAAGCCCAGCGCGGCCTTGACCGGCACCAGCAGCGAGCGGAAGACCAGCATCAGCAGCAGCACCGAGAGGCCCACCACCAGCAGCAGGTAGACCGGCAGGGCGTCGGAGAGCTTCTCGGAGACGTCGATGCCGATCGCGGTCGCCCCGGTCAGCAGCACGTCGACGTCGCGGAACTCGCCCACCGCACCGCGTACGTCGTTGACCAGGGTCTCGGTGGCCTCCTCGGTCGGGCCCGTCTTCGGCACCACCCCGAGCAGCGCGGTGCGCCCGTCCGGGCTGAGCTGCGGCGGGGCCACCGCGAGGACGTTCTCGGTGCGCTGGACCAGTGCGGTGACCTGCGGGATGGCGGCCGAGGTCGCCTGCGGGGTGTCCCCGGCGACCACCACCGCGAGCCGGCCGGTGAAGCCCGGCCCGAAGCCCTCGGTGATCAGGTCGTTCGACTCGCGGGCCGGCGAGCCGACCGGTGCCGTGCCGGCGTCGGGCAGCGCCAGCCGCATGTCGGGCGCGGGCAGCGCGAGCAGCCCCAGCCCGATCAGCCCGACCAGGATGACCGGCACCCGGAAACGGGTGACGAGGCCCGCCCAGCGGAACCCGAAGCCCGACCGGTCCTCGGCGGGTGGGGTGGCGTCGGCTGCCCCATCCCCGGCCGGCGCCGTGGAGCGCAGCTTGCGGGGCAGCACCCGACGGCCGGCGAAGCCGAGCAGGGCGGGCTGGAGCGTGATCGCCACCAGCACCGCGACGGTGACCGTGCCGGCGGCGGCCAGACCCATCACCGTCAGGAACGGGATGTTCACCACGGCCAGCCCGGCCAGCGCGATGACCACGGTGGCGCCGGCGAAGACCACGGCCGAACCGGCGGTGCCCACGGCGCGGCCCACCGCCTCGTCCGGCGGCAGCCCCTCCATCAGGTTCTGCCGGTAGCGGGAGGTGATGAAGAGCGAGTAGTCGATGCCGACCGCGAGGCCGAGCATCAGCGCGAGGATCGGCGCGGTGCTGCTCAGGTCGACCACGCTGCTGATCGCGAAGAGGCCCGCCATGCCGACGCCCACGCCGATCAGCGCGTTGAGCATGGTCATCCCGGCCGCCACCAGCGAGCCGAACGTGATCACCAGGACGAGCGCGGCGACGGCCACACCGATCGCCTCGGTCGAGCCGACCTCCGGCACGCTGCTGAGCACCTCGCCGCCGGGGGCGACCTCCCAGCCCTGGGCCTCGGCCCGCGCGCCGACCTTCTCGTACGCGTCGCGCTGGGCGTCGGTCACCTCGTCGGCGCCGGTGGCGAACTGGACCTGGACCAGCGCGTACCGGCCGTCCGGGGAGACCGCTCCCACCTGGAACGGGTCGACGGCGCCGACGGCGCCGGGCAGCGTCGCGGCCTCCTGGGTGATCTCCTTCACCACGGCCTGCCCCTGCGGGCTGGCGAGCGCGCCGTCGGTCGGCGCCTTGACCGCGATCGTGCCGGTCGCGCCGCTGGCCGCCGGGAACTGCTCGGCGAGCAGGTCGAGGGCGCGCTGCGACTCCGTGCCGGGCATGGTGAAGTTGTCGGCTATCGGGCCGCGCAGGGTCGCGGCGGCGAGGCCGAGACCGACGAGTACGACGAGCCAGATCGCCGCGACGAGTCGCCGCCGGCGCATCGAGCCCCGGCCGAGCCGGTAGAGCAGGGTGGCCATGAGTTCCTTGTCCTCGGTCGTGTTGGGTTGGACGGATCAGTCGACGGGCTCCAGCGCCCGTCGGGCGAGTGCCAGCAGGGCGGCGCGCAGCTCCTCGTCGGCGACGTCGGCGAACTCCCCGCAGGTCTCGGAGATGCCGGCGAGCAGCACCAGCGCCGCGATCCGGGCGGCCGGGCGTCCCGGGTGTCCGGCGAGCGCGTCGACCAGTCGTTCGGAGATCCGCTGGATGTGCGCGAAGGCGGGCTGCTGGAGCAGTTCGGGGAACTCGCCCCGGAGCAGGGCGATCTCGCGGCGGAAGCGGACCGCGAGGTCGACGAAGCCCTCGGCGGCGACCTGCTGGGCGGCAGCGCCACGGTGCGCGGAGATCCGATGGTCGAGCGCCTGGAGGACGTCGATCGCCGGGGCCATCAGCTCGGTGAGGATGGCCTCCTTGTTGGCGAAGTGGTAGAGCACCGCCGCCTTGGAGCAGCCCACCTCGCGGGCGATGTCCTGCAGCGAGGTGCCCCGGTAGCCGGTCGCCGCGAAGCGCCGAGCCGCCGCCACGAGGATCTCGTCGTGCGTCTCCGGAACCATCCGCGCCATGCCGGCCCACCTCCCCGACCAGGATGCCTGACCGATCGGTCAGACCCTGACCGATCGGTCAGATCAGCGGCGTGGCGTTCCCCACACGGGTGTGAGGTTTACGGCCCGGGTGGCCGTCGGCCCGGTCCGGCGGGCACCCAGCGACTGCTCGACGTCGTCCGGTCCGGCGGCGATCCGTTCGCCGCGGTTCGCCCCGCCGCGTCCGGTTGACCGTCGACGCCCGGGCCGCGAAGGTGGTCGGATGAGTGGCGCTGACGAGACCCGCGACGGGGTGTCGCTGACCAACCTCGACCAGCCGTTGTTCGACGGCGCCGACGCGACCAAGCGGGACCTGGTCGACTATCTCGACGCGGTGCGCGAGCGGATCCTGCCACCGCTGCGCGGCCGGCCGCTGTCGGTGGTCCGCGTCCGGCCCGGGCAGCCGTCCTTCATGCAGAAGAACCTGCCGAAGTACACCCCGGACTGGGTGCCCCGCACGCCGGTCTGGGCGGAGGCGTCGCACCGCGAGATCTCGTACGCGCTCTGCGACGACCGGCGCACCCTGCTCTGGTTCGCCAACCAGCGCGCGGTCGAGTACCACCCCACCCTGGCCACGGTCGACGACCTGCACCGTCCCACCCACCTGGTTCTCGACCTCGACCCGCCGGAGGGGGACTCCTTCGCGCTGGCGGTCGCCGCCGCGCGGCTGGTCCGGCAGGCGCTCGCCGACGCGGGACTCGCGGGCGCGGTGAAGACCAGCGGGGCCAAGGGCGTGCACGTCTTCGTACCGGTGGCGCGGGGCGCCACCGTGGAGGACATGGCCGCCGCGACCCGGGCGGTGGCGGCCCGCGCCGAGCGGCTGGACCCGGCGCTGGCCACCACGGCCTTCATCCGCGAGGACCGGGGCGGCAAGGTGTTCGTCGACTCGACCCGGGCCGGCGGGGCCACGGTGGTGGCCGCCTACAGCCCCCGGCTGCGACCGGGCGTGCCGGTCTCCTTCCCGGTCGACTGGGCCGACCTGGGCGACGTGGCCCCGGCGGACTTCACGATCCGTACCGTCCCGGCGCTGGTCGCCGAGCGCGACCCCTGGGCCGAGCGGCTGCCGGCGCCGCAGCGACTCCCGGCGGACCTGGTCGCGGAGGGGCACACCATCCCGGTCGCGCGGGTGCAGGCCATGCACGAGGGCAAGCGCCGGGCCCGCGCCCGCCGCGCCGCCGGCTGACGTACGCGCACCGCCCCCCGTCGCCGGTCGCCGGCCACCCGTCGGCCCTCCGTCGCCTGGCGGCCGCGCCGCCTGCCTTGGGCCGTCCCTCCACCATGCCCGTCGGCCACCCCGGGCTACGTCGGGAAGCGACGGCCGACGCGCGGGCGGGCGACCGGTCGGTGCCGCCGTACGTCCGGAGTCGACCCCGCGTCCGCGCCGCCGGGCGGCAGACGGGCGGCGGTGCCCGACCTAGCGTCGACGGCAACCCCAGCGGACGGCGCCGGCACGGCGTCGACTGGACCGGCAGGAGGACCCATGACCCGCGACAGGCTGACCTGGACGGTGCTCATCGCCCTGGTGTGGACGGCGATGATGTCGTTCGGCGGCGTCGCCGCCGAGACCGTGATGCTCTACCCCAACGTCTTCGGCGACCCGCCGGCGTCGCTGGACCGGGCCCGCGAGTTCCTGGTGGCGGGCGGCCCGAGCGACTACTTCCCGCCGCTCGGCGCGACCGTCGTGCTCGCCTGCCTCGCCGCGGCGGTGCTGACCTGGCGCGACCGGCGCCTGCGCTGGTGGGTCGCCGGCGCGGCCGTGGTCTACGTCGCCTGCGAGTTCCTGTTCTCCGTGTTCTTCTTCTGGCCGCGCAACGAGATCATGTTCGGCGACCCGGTCGGTACGCACTCCCCGGAGTACCTGCGTCAGGTCGCGGCCGAGTTCGTCGCCGGGCACCGGGTGCGGCTGGTGGGCGGGGCGGTGACGGCCGCGCTGGCGTTCACCGCCCTGCTGCGCTGGGCGCGCGCGAGCGCGCCCAGGACCTGACGTAACCGTCGGCGCACGGCGCAGGCGGGTGGGGCTGGACGCATGAGAAAGGCCGCCGACCCGATTGCCTGGTCGGCGGCCTTTCTGCTTGTCCGTGGTGCCCCCGGCAGGATTCGAACCTGCGCCCCCGCCTCCGGAGGGCGGTGCTCTATCCCCTGAGCTACGGGGGCTCAGCGACTGGAGAAGACTAGCAAACGCCTCTCCGGAACGCCGAATCGGTATCCGGTGCCCGCCCTCGTGTCGCCCTGCCCGGTGCCGCCCGCGCCCGCCCGGCGCACCCGACGGTCGGGGGTGCGGTGCGGTCGCCGGCGGTCAGGCGGCGACGGCGCGGCCGCAGCTCGGCAGCGGGTGCAGCACGATGCGACGAGGCAGGCGCCTGGGCCACTCGTTGCGGGGCCAGGACCCGTCCACGATCAGGTGCACGGTGCGCTGCTCCTCGCCGCTGAGCCGTAGCACGAAGTCGCGGGGGAGCGGCGGGTCGACCGACGGGGTGGTGACCATGAAGCGTACGCGGCCTCGGGACGAGACGGCGGAGATGACGTCCGCCGCCGGCATCGTGCCGCGCAGGCGTACCCGGCCGATCCAGTAGACCTCGGCGAGGTGCTCCTGCGCCGCCCGGGTGATGGCCGGGTACGCGCTGCGCACCCAGCGTTCCACCGCGCCGACGCAGAGGCCGCAGGCCCGCTCCCGGGGCTCCCTCGGACCCAACCCCCAGGCCCGCAGGTACGCCCCGACGGCGCCCGCGTCCATGGGCGCCTCGAAGCGGCGCTGGATGAGGGCGTGCAGACTCTGTCGCGTCCACAGCTCCTCGTCCAGGCCCAGCTCGTCGGGGTAGACGCCCCGCAGGACGTCGATGAGTTCGAGCTCCTGTTCGCGGCTGAGCGTTCCCGGCTCGCCCTGCCGCTGTCCGCGACGGACGGCTGCCACCGCCCCGTCACCGCCGATGGTGTGGCGTCGGCACCAGCTGGTGACCGAACGCCGTGCGTCTCTCAGTGCAACCCCCACGTCCTGCGCAACGAGCCCGAATCGCAACTGGTCACGATATGTGTGGAGAAAACTCTCTTAGGGTTGTAATCGGCTGTAAGGCCTGTCATGTCACTTAGCCGGAAAAACCGGACAGGGTAGCCCGGCTGGCGACGTCGCACCGTATCGACCGGGGAGCGGAAGAGGCCCGCGTCGGCCGGGAAACCGGCGGTGACGCGGACCTCTTCGACGGGCAGCGGTGCGGCGCGCGGGGTCAGCCGCCCAGGCGTTCCAGGGCGTTCTGGAGGTTGGTGAGGTCGTTCTGCTGGGTGTTCTTCATGGTCTGCGCGGTCCTGACCACGTCGGGCTCGTCGCTCACCTCGAGGATCCCGTCGATCATGTGGATGCCGCCCAGGTGATGCTTGATCATCAGTTGCAGGAAGAGGACGTCCAGTTCCCGGCCCTGCGCCGCGTGCAGATTCGCCATCTCCCCGGGAGTGGCCATGCCCGGCATCAGGCCGTTCCTGACCAGGCCGGCGCCGTCGGACATCCACGACATCGACGGCTCGCTGCCCGTCGGGTCGAGCCCCCACGAACGCAGCCACGTGTGCATGGTGCCGATCTCGCCCTGCTGGGCGGTGGCGATGTCGCCGCCGATGCTGCGGACCTCCGGGTCGGTGCCCTTGTCGAAGGCGACCAGCCCCATCTCCACCGCCTGCGCGTGGTGGGTCATCATGTCCCGGGCGAAGCCCGCCTCCGCCGAGGCGTCGCCCGGGCGGGTCAGCCGGGGCGTCAGCAGGCCGCCGGCGTACCCGAGGAGCAGCCCGACCACGACGGCCAGGGCCAGCGCGGCCGTGCCCCAGCGGGCCGGAGACCGCCGCTGCTCCGGAGCCGGGCTGGCCGGCTCGCTGGTCTCGGTCATGGTCGGGATGCTCATCGCTCTCCTCAGCCCTGCGGCATCTGCGGGGCGTCGTCACGCGGCTGGGTGCCGGTGGCGGTGATGCCCTGGCTGCACAGCGCGGTGGGGCCCTCCACCGAGGCGTTCACCTTCAGCGTCTTGATGAACTCGTCGATGCGGCCGTCGTCGGCGTTGTCGACCTTGAGCTGGTAGCCCCACGCCTGCAGCGAGATCGGCTTGTCCAGCCCCTCGAACGGGCTGAGCATCAGCTTCTCCTTGCCCCGCACCTTGTCGGCGAGCTTCGTCACCTGGTCGGCGGGCAGGTCGGGGCGGTAGGTGATCCAGACCGTGCCGTGCTCCAGGCTGTGCACCGCGTGCTCGTTGGCGATCTGCGCGGGGTAGACGTCGCCCATGCAGTTCTGCCAGGCCGCGTTGTGCGGGCCGGCCACCGGCGGCAGCACCGTGTAGGTGATGGGGCCCGTCTTGTGGTTGCCGCCCGCCACGAGGTCCTTGTCCTTCTCGCGGTAGTTGACGATGCCGTCGATCGCGTCCGCCCGGTCCTCCCAGGGCTTGGCGCCCTGGAACGTCGCCCAGGCGCCGTAGCCGATGATCGCCACGGCCAGCACACCCACGGCGACGAAGAGCGCGATCGGCCCCCAGGAGCGGCCCTGGCTCACCTTCACCGGGGCGATGGGCTTGCGGCCCTTGCCCCCGGCGCCGGGGCGGGTGCCCGTCGGCTTGCCGGACCCGGTCTTCGCGCCGGTGGACCCGGGCTTGGTGCCGCCGGACCCGGTCTTGGCGCCTGCTGCCGGCCGGCCCGCCGCCGGCTTCTTGCCGGTGCTGACCACGTTCGGGCGCCGCTCGGGGCCGCCACCCGGTGTGCTGATGCTCATCGTGCCTCGTCAGGTCGGTCGGTCAGGGGATCCGGCGGGCCGGTCTCACACACTGGGTCGCCGCCGCGGGTGCCGAGTCTACCCCCGATAACATGGATCGGTGACTCCCGCAGAACTCGCCGAGGTCGTCCTCTCCGCAGCCCACGCCGTCTTCACCGAGCGTGGCCTCGACCGCTCCGCCCTGCCGGAGCGGACGGTGGTCGAGCGACCCCGCAACCCCGAGCACGGCGACTACGCCTCCACGCTGGCCCTGCAGCTCAGCAAGAAGGTGGGCGTCCCGCCGCGCGAGCTGGCGACGGCCCTGGCCGACCAGCTCGGCCGCGCCCCGGGGGTCAAGTCGGTGGAGATCGCCGGCCCGGGCTTCCTCAACATCCGGCTCGACGCGGCCGCCGCCGGCCAGCTGGCCCGCGTGATCGTCGAGGCGGGCGAGGCGTACGGCCGCAGCGACCGGCTCGCCGGCCAGAAGATGAACCTGGAGTTCGTCTCGGCGAACCCGACCGGCCCGGTGCACATCGGCGGCGTCCGCTGGGCGGCCGTCGGCGACGCGCTGAGCCGGCTCCTGCGCGCCACGGGCGCCGAGGTGGGCACGGAATACTACTTCAACGACGCGGGCTCCCAGATCGACCGGTTCGCCCGCTCGTTGCTCGCCGCGGCCAGGGGCGAGCCGGCCCCCGAGGACGGCTACGCCGGGGCCTACATCTCCGAGATCGTCGACGCCGTCCGCAGGGTCCGCCCCGACGTGACGGAGCTTGGCGACGACGCGGCCCAGGAGGTCTTCCGGGTCGAGGGCGTGCAGCTCATGTTCGCCGAGATCAAGTCCTCGCTGCGCGGCTTCGGGGTCGAGTTCGACACCTACTTCAACGAGAAGGACCTGCACGACCGGGGCGAGCTGGACCTGGCCCTGCAGCGGCTGCGCGAGCAGGGCCGGGTCTTCGAGTCCGACGGCGCGACCTGGCTGCGCACCACCGACTTCGGCGACGACAAGGACCGGGTGCTGCGCAAGTCCAACGGCGAGTGGACTTACTTCGCCGCCGACTGCGCCTACTACCTCGACAAGCGGGAGCGCGGCTTCGACCGGGTCGTGATCATGCTGGGCGCCGACCACCACGGCTACATCGGCCGGATGAGGGCGATGTCGGCGTGCTTCGGCGACGACCCGGAGCGCAACCTGGAGATCCTGATCGGCCAGATGGTCAACCTGGTCCGCGACGGCGCCCCGGTCCGGATGAGCAAGCGGGCCGGGACCGTGGTGACCCTGGAGGACCTGGTCGACGCGATCGGCGTGGACGCCTCCCGGTACGCCCTGGCCCGCTACTCCAGCGACTCCCCGATCGACATCGACGTCGAGCTGTGGACCCGGGCCACCCGCGACAACCCGGTCTACTACGTGCAGTACGTGGCCGCCCGGACGGCCAGCGTGGGCCGCAACGCCGCCGAGGTGGGGCTGACCCGGGGCGACGCCGAGGCGTTCCGCCCGGAGCTGCTCGGGCACGAGAAGGAGAACGAGCTGCTCAAGGCGCTCGCCGAGTTTCCCGCCGTGGTCGCCGCGGCGGCCGAGCTGCGCGGCCCGCACCGGGTGGCCCGCTACCTGGAGGAGCTGGCCGGGGCCTACCACCGGTTCTACGACGAGTGCCGGATCCTGCCGCGCGGCGACGAGGAGGTCACCGACCTGCACCGGGCCCGGCTCTGGCTGAACGACGCCACCCGCACCGTCATCGCCAACGGCCTGCGCCTGCTCGGCGTCTCGGCCCCGGAGAGGATGTGAGCGCCGTGCGAGCGCGAGTAGTGAGCCTGCGGGCCCCGCAGTCGCGAAGCGAAGACCGGTAATGCGCGCTCACGAGGCCGGTGCGCTGCACGGCGACATCGGCGTCCGGGGGCCGGCGTGGCTGCGTCCCCCGGTCGACGTCAACGCCCTGGTGCCGCAGCTGTGGCCGCGCACCGTCACGCGCGACGGCGACGGCGTGCTCGCGGTGGCCGGGCTCGGCGTCCGCGACATCGCGGCCGAGTTCGGCACCCCGGCGTACGTCCTCGACGAGGACGACCTGCGCTCGCGCTGCCGCGACTTCCGTGACGCGTTCGACGGCCTCGACGTCTACTACGCCGGCAAGGCGTTCCTCTGCCGGGCGGTGGTCCGGATGATCGCCGAGGAGGGCCTGCACCTCGACGTGTGCACCGGGGGCGAGCTGGCCACGGCGCTCTCGGCCGGGATGCCGCCCGGGCGGATCGGCTTCCACGGCAACAACAAGTCGGTGGCCGAGCTGAGCCGGGCGCTCGACGCCGGGGTGGGCCGGATCATCCTCGACTCGTTCGACGAGATCGGCCGCCTCACCGCGCTGGCCCGCGAGCGGGGCGTGCGCCCCCGGGTGATGATCCGGGTCACCGTCGGCGTCGAGGCGCACACCCACGAGTTCATCGCCACCGCCCACGAGGACCAGAAGTTCGGCTTCTCCCTGGCGGGCGGGGCGGCGGCCGAGGCGGCCTTCCGGGTGCTCGACGAGGGCGTGCTGGAGCTGCGTGGCCTGCACTCGCACATCGGCTCGCAGATCTTCGACGCCAACGGCTTCGAGGTCTCCGCCCGCCGGGTGCTGGGTCTGCAGGCGCAGATCCGTGACGCGCGTGGGGTGGAGCTGCCCGAGCTGGACCTCGGCGGCGGCTTCGGCATCGCGTACACCACCCAGGACGATCCGTCCACGCCGCAGGACCTCGCGAAGCGGCTGCGCCGGATCGTCGAGTCCGAGTGCGCCGTCGAGCGGCTGGCGGTGCCGCACCTGTCGGTCGAGCCGGGCCGGGCGATCGTGGGGCCGGCCGTGTTCACCCTCTACGAGGTCGGCACGGTCAAGGACGTCGACGGGATCCGGACGTACGTGAGCGTCGACGGCGGGATGAGCGACAACATCCGTACGGCCCTCTACGACGCCTCCTACTCCGCGACGCTGGCCTCCCGGGCGTCGGCCGCCGAGCCGCTGCTCGCCCGCGTGGTGGGAAAGCACTGTGAGTCCGGGGACGTCGTGGTGAAGGATGAATTCCTGCCCGCCGACGTGCAGCCCGGAGATCTTGTCGCGGTGCCGGGCACCGGTGCCTACTGCCGGAGCATGGCCAGCAACTACAACCACGTGCCCCGCCCCCCGGTGGTCGCGGTGCGCGACGGCCGGGCCCGCCTGATCGTCCGGCGGGAGACCGAAGACGACCTGCTGGCATTGGACGTGGGATGACATCACCTGTGCGCCTGGCACTGCTCGGCTGCGGCACGGTCGGCAGCGAGGTGGTCCGGCTGCTGCACGAGCAGGCGGCCGACCTCGCCGCCCGGATCGGCGCCCCGCTGGAGATCGCCGGCATCGCCGTACGCCGTCTCGGCCGCGCCCGGGGCGACCTGCCGGTCGACCCGTCGCTGTTCACCACCGACGCCCTCGGGCTGATCAAGCGCGACGACGTGGACGTGGTCGTCGAGGTGGTCGGCGGCATCGAGCCGGCGCGCGGCTGGCTGGTGGAGGCGCTGCGGGCCGGCAAGAGCGTGGTCACCGCCAACAAGGCGCTGCTCGCCGAGGACGGCGCCGCCCTGCACGACGCGGCCGCCGAGGGCGGCGGCGACCTCTACTACGAGGCGTCCGTGGCGGGGGCGATCCCGCTGCTGCGCCCGCTGCGCGAGTCGCTGCACGGCGACCGGATCAACCGGGTCACCGGCATCGTCAACGGCACCACCAACTTCATCCTCTCCGCCATGGACGCCACCGGCGCCGGCTTCGCGGAGGCCCTGGAGGAGGCCACCGAGCTGGGCTACGCCGAGGCCGACCCGACCGCCGACGTGGAGGGCTTCGACGCGGCGGCCAAGGCCGCCATCCTCGCCTCGCTGGCGTTCCACACCCGCGTCGGCGCGGCCGACGTGCACCGGGAGGGCATCACCGAGGTCACCGCGGCCGACGTGGCCAGCGCCAAGGCGATGGGCTGCACGATCAAGCTGCTCTGCATCGCCGCCCGGGGCGCCGACGCCGCCGGCCGGGAGACGGTCAGCGTGCGGGTGCACCCGGCGATGATCCCGCTGGCCCACCCGCTGGCCAGCGTCGGTGACGCGTTCAACGCGGTCTTCGTCGAGGCCGAGGCGGCCGGGCCGCTGATGTTCTACGGCCGGGGCGCGGGCGGCGCGCCGACCGCCAGCGCGGTGCTGGGCGACGTGGTGGCGGTCTCCCGCAACCGGCTCGCCGGGGTGCGGTCGGCCAGCGAGAGCGCGTACGCCGACCTGGCGGTGCGGCCCATGGGCGAGGCGCTGACCCGCTACCACATCAGCCTGGACGTGGCCGACCGGCCGGGTGTGCTGGCGGCGGTGGCCGGGGTGTTCGCCCGGCACGACGTGTCGATCGCCACCGTGCGGCAGGGCCCGGCCGGTGGCGGCCCGGCCGGCCGGGGCGAGGACGCCGACCTGGTCATCGTCACCCACGTGGCGCCGGACGCGGCGCTCGCCGCCACCGTGGGTGAGCTGCGCGGGCTGGACATCGTCCGCTCGGTGGCGAGCGTGCTGCGGGTCGAGGGCGGTCTCTGACCGGCCGGCCCACGGCCCTCGGCGGGGCGGGCGCCTGCGCGTCTCGCCTGGTGGTTAACTGCGGGTGCGCCGGCGGCGACCCGGCGAGACTGGTCCAGGCTGGCGGCGTGCCCGGCACGGCGGGGGCGGCAGAGGCGAGGGAGAACGACATGTGGCGGGGTCTGATCGACGCGTACCGGGACCGGCTGCCGGTCACCGACGCCACCCCGGTCGTGACCCTCCACGAGGGGAACACCCCGCTGCTGCCCGCCCCGGTGCTCTCCGCCCGGCTCGGCTGTGACGTGCACCTGAAGGTGGAGGGCGCCAACCCGACCGGCTCGTTCAAGGACCGCGGCATGACGCTCGCGGTCTCCAAGGCGGTCGAGGCCGGCAACAAGGCGATCATCTGCGCCTCCACCGGCAACACCAGCGCCTCGGCCGCGGCGTACGCGGCCCGCGCGGGCCTGACCTGCGCGGTGCTCGTGCCGCAGGGCAAGATCGCGCTGGGCAAGCTCGCCCAGGCGCTGGTGCACGGGGCGAAGCTGCTGCAGGTCACCGGCAACTTCGACGACTGCCTGTCGCTGGCCGCCAAGCTCGCCCAGGACTACCCGGTGGCCCTGGTCAACTCGGTCAACATCGACCGCCTGCACGGCCAGAAGACGGCCGCGTTCGAGATCGTCGAGGCGTTGGGCGACGCCCCCGACATCCACTGCCTGCCGGTCGGCAACGCCGGCAACGTCTCCGCCTACTGGATGGGCTACTGCGAGGAGCGGCGGGACGGCAACGCCACCCGCACCCCCAAGATGTACGGCTTCCAGGCCGCCGGCGCCGCCCCGATCGTCAACGGCGAGGTCGTCCGCGAGCCGTCCACGATCGCCACGGCCATCCGGATCGGCAACCCGGCGAGCTGGACCAGGGCGCTCGACGCCCGGGACTCCTCCGGTGGCCTGATCGCCGCCGTCACCGACCGGGAGATCCTGGCCGCGTACCGGCTGCTGGCCCGCGAGGTGGGGGTCTTCGTCGAGCTGGGCAGCGCGGCCAGCGTGGCGGGCCTGCTCCAGCAGGCCGCCGCGGGGCGGGTCCCGGCCGGCTCGACGGTGGTCTGCACGGTCACCGGCCACGGCCTCAAGGACCCGGAGTGGGCCATCTCCACCGCGCCCGTGCCCATCACCATCGCCAACGACCCCCTGGCCGCCGCCCGCTGTCTCGACCTGGCCTGAGCCCGCGGGCGACCGGCGCCGGTCGGAATCGACGGCGACGGCACCGGGCGACGGCACCGGGCGACCGGCGACGCCGGACGCGGGGCCGGCCGGTGGTCGACGGCACCGGCCGACGCGACGAGGGGCGGCGGACGCGAGTCCTGTGCACCGGACCGGGGCAGGGGCGAGCGGGGTCGCCCGGGCGGGGTGGGGGAGAATCCGTACCCCCGCCAAACCGCCTTTTCCAGGAGTGAGTCACGCCGATGTCGCTGCTCGCCAGATTCAGCCTCGCCAACCGAGGGCTGATCGCCCTCATCGCGGTGGTGACCACGCTGTTCGGGGCGTTCGCCGTACCGTCACTGAAGCAGCAGCTCCTGCCGTCGCTGGAGTTCCCGGCCGCGTTCATCGTCGCGGTCTACCCCGGCGCCGGTCCCGAGGTGGTCGAGTCGCAGGTCACCGAGCCGATCGAGAACGCCCTGCAGGGCATTCCCGGGCTGGACCAGGTCACATCGACCTCCCGCGAGGGCTCCACGACCGTCCAGGTCCAGTACGAGTTCGGCACCGACCTGGACGACGTGGTCAACAAGATGCAGACCGCGCTCAACCGGATCGACGCGCAGCTGCCGGAGGGGGTCGACCCGCAGGTCATCGCCGGTAGCACCGACGACCTGCCGGCGGTGGTGCTCGCCGCCTCCGGCGGTGACGACCAGCGCGTCCTCGCGGAGAAGCTGCGCGCCACGGTCGTGCCGGAACTGGAGGCGATCGAGGGAGTACGGACGGTCGACCTGACCGGCGCCCGCGACGACGTCGTGGTGGTCGTGCCGGACCCGAGGAAGCTGGCGGCGGCGAAGCTCCAGCCGACCGATCTCGGCGCGGCGTTGAAGACCAACGGGGTGACGGTGCCGGCCGGTGCGGTGACCGACGGCACCCGCGCGCTCCCGGTGCAGGTCGGTACCCGGCTCGCCACGCTGGACGACCTGCGTGGCGTCGTGGTCGCGCCGGCGACGGGCCGGGCGGCCCCGGTGCGCCTCGGCGACGTGGCCACCGTCGAGCAGCAGCTCGCCCCGGCCACCGCGATCACCCGCACCAACGGCAAGGACAGCCTCGGCATCGCGGTCACCGCCTCCCCCGACGGCAACGCCGTGGAGATCTCCCACGAGATCCGCGACCGGCTCGCCGAACTGCGGGAGGCCTCCGGCGCCGAGTTGACCGTCGTCTTCGACCAGGCGCCGTTCGTCGAGAAGTCGATCGAGAGCCTGACCACCGAGGGCCTGCTGGGCCTGGTCATGGCCGTCGTGGTCATCCTGGTCTTCCTGCTGTCGGTGCGCTCCACCGTGGTCACCGCGGTCTCCATCCCGCTCTCGGTGGTGGTCGCCCTGATCGCCCTCTGGATCGGCGACTACTCGCTCAACCTGCTCACCCTCGGCGCGCTCACCATCGCGGTCGGCCGGGTGGTCGACGACTCGATCGTCGTGCTGGAGAACATCAAGAGACACCTGGAGTACGGCGAGCCGAAGCGGCAGGCGATCCTGACCGCCGTCCGCGAGGTGGCCGGGGCGGTGACCGCGTCCACCCTCACCACGGTCGCCGTCTTCGCGCCGATCGCGCTGGTGGGCGGCTTCGTCGGGCAGCTCTTCGCGCCGTTCGCGATCACCGTCACGGTGGCGCTGCTCGCCTCGCTGCTGGTGTCGCTGACCGTCATCCCGGTGCTCGCGTACTGGTTCCTGAAGCCTCCCGTGGGCACGGCGGACGACGCCGCGGTGCGCCGGGCGGCGGAGGAGAAGGAGCTGCGCAACCCGTTGCAGCGGGCGTACCTGCCGGTGATCGGGTTCGCGACCCGTAAGCGGGCCACCCGGTGGATCACGCTGGGGCTCGGCATGCTCGTGCTGTTCGGCACCTTCGGCCTGTCCCGGCAGCTGGAGACCAACTTCATCGACGACTCCGGCCAGGACACCCTGAGCGTCACCCAGGAGCTGCCGGCCGGCACCGGGCTGGCCGGCACCGACGCGGCGGCCCGGCAGATCGAGGCGGTGCTGGAGCGTACCGAGGACGTCGAGACGTACCAGGTCACGGCGGGCGGCGGGGACAACCCGTTCGGCGGCGGCGGCAACAACGTCGCCAACTGGTCGCTGGCCCTCGGCGACGGGACCGACGCCAAGCAGATGCGGGAGAAGCTGCGCCGCGAGTTCGACGCGCTCGGCCCGGGCGTCGGTGAGGTCAGCTTCGGCGCCGGGCAGGGCGGCGCGGCGGCCAACCAGATCGAGGTCGTGGTGCAGGGCACCGACCCGGAGACGCTGGCCCGGGCCGCCGAGGAGGTCCGCTCGGCGATGGCCGGGCTGGCGGGCGTCGAGGACGTCTCCACCAGCCTCGCCACGCGGGTGCCGCGCGTCGACGTCACCGTCGACCGGGTCGCCGCCAGCCGGGTCGGGCTCACCGAGGCCGCCGTCGGCCAGGTGGTGGCCCAGGCGTTCCGGGGCGCGCCCCTGGGCCAGGTCACGCTCGGCGACGGGCAGCGCGACGTGGTGCTGCGGTTCGCGGGCAAGCCGCCGACCACGGTGGCGGAGCTGCGCGCGATGCCGGTCGGGCCGGTGAAGCTCGACGACATCGCCGAGGTCACCCAGACCGAGGGCCCGCAGCAGGTGAGCCGGATCGACGGCGAGCGCAGCGTCTCCGTCACCGGTACGGCCACCGGCTCGAACCTCGGCGCCATCACCCAGGAACTGCAGAAGAAGCTGGACGGCATCGACGTGCCGGGGGCGACCTTCGCCATCGGCGGCGTCAGCGCCGACCAGGAGGAGGCCTTCGCCGACCTGGGCCTGGCCGTGCTCGCCGCCATCGCGATCGTCTTCCTGATCATGGTGGCGACGTTCCGCAGCCTGGTCCAGGCGCTGATCCTGCTGGTCTCCATCCCGTTCGCGGCGACCGGCGCGATCGGCCTGCTGCTGGCCACCGGCACCCCGCTGGGCGTGCCGGCGCTGATCGGCGTGCTCATGCTGGTCGGCATCGTGGTGACCAATGCGATCGTGCTGCTGGACCTGGTCAACCAGTACCGGGCCCAGGGCATGGGCGTCCAGGAGGCGGTGGTCGAGGGCGGCCGGCGCCGGCTGCGGCCCATCCTGATGACCGCGGTCGCCACGATCTTCGCGTTGCTGCCGATGGCGTTCGGCCTCACGGGGGAGGGCGGCTTCATCTCCAAGCCGCTGGCGATCGTGGTGATCGGCGGCCTGCTCAGCTCGACGCTGCTCACCCTGATCCTGGTGCCGACGCTCTACGCGATGGCGGAGAACACCAAGGAGTCGTTCCGGTCCCGCCGGGCCCGCCGGTCCGGTCGGACGGCCCCGGACATCCGGCAGGGCGACGGCGAGCCGGCCGGCGACGACGGCGGGACGCCGGCCGCCGAGCCGGTCCCGGTGACCGCCGCGGGCTCCCCGCCCAGCACCGGCGCCGAGGCTGCCGACGCTCCCGCGTCCAGGCCGGCGCCGTCGGGCGCGCTGGTCGACGGCACCGACCAGTTCGAGGTGCTGCGGCTGCCGAAGAGCCGCAGGTCGCCGCTGCCGCCGGGCGAGTAGCGCCACGGTCGCGAACGCCCCCGACGGGTCCCGCCCGCCGGGGGCGTTCGCGTTCGGTCAGGTACCCGCCGTACGCCCGACCCGCCGCTGGTCGCCCGGTAGGGTATCCGGACGTGCCGTCCACCGTCTCGGTCCTCACCCGCAACCAGAACTTCCGCAATCTCTTCCTCGCGGAACTGGTGGTCTTCGGGGCCGACTGGTTCGTGATGGTGCCGTTGCTGGTGCTGCTGCCGGACCTGACCGGCAGCGGCGTGTGGGGCGCGCTGGTGCTCGCCGTCGACACCGGGATCGTGGCGTTGCTGCTGCCGTACACGGGCACGATCGCCGACCGGTTCGACCGGCGCAAGATCATGATCATTTCCAACGTGGCGGCCCTGCTCGGCGTGCTGCTGCTGCTCGGGGTCCGCAGTGCCGGGACCGCCTGGCTGGCGATGGCCGGGATCGGGGTGGTGGCGGTCGCGAAGGCGTTCTACTCCCCGGCCGCCCAGGCCGCCCTGCCCAACGTGCTCGACCCCGACGAGCTGGCCGCCGGCAACGCCGTCGCGGGTTCAGCCTGGGGCACCATGACCGTCGTCGGCGCCTCCCTGGGCGGCGTGCTCAGCGCCGCCGTCGGCCCGTACGCCTGCTTCTGGGTGGCGGCGGTGAGCCTGGTGGTCGCCGCGGGCCTGGCCACGCTGATCCGCCGGCCGTTGCAGGCCCCCCGCGACGCGGAGCTGCCGGTGCAGCGCACCTGGCCGGCGATCCGGGAGGCGCTGGGCTACATCGGGCACCGGCCGAGGGTGCTGGCGCTGGTGACCGTGAAGTCGGCGGTCGGCCTCGGCAACGGCGTGCTGACGGTGTTCCCGCTGCTCGCGGCGGTGTACGGCGCGGGTCCGATCGGCACCGGGCTGCTCTTCGCGGTCCGCGGGGCGGGGGCGCTCGTCGGTCCGATCCTGATGCGCCGGGTGCTGACCAACCGGGCGTGGCTGCTGCCCGGGCTGGCGGTGTCCATGTCCCTCTACGGCCTGGCCTACGTCGGCACCTCGGTCGCCCGCTGGTTCCCGCTGGTGCTGGCCCTCGTCTTCGTCGCCCACTTCGCGGGCGGCAGCAACTGGGTGATGTCCAACTTCGCCCTCCAGGGCGAGGTGCCGGACCGGCTGCGGGGCCGCGTCTTCGCCACCGACATGATGCTGGCGACCCTCGCGGTCTCCGTCAGCCAACTCGCGGTGGCCGCCGTGGTGGACACCGTGGACGAGCGGGTGGTGCTGGCGAGCTGCGGCCTCGTCACGGTGGTCTACGCGGTCGGTTGGCGCATCGCGACCCGCCGGCTCTCGCTCACCGACCCGGCCGGGCAGCCGGCCCCCGCCGCCGCCCGCTGACCCGCCCGCCGCTCAGGGCCGATCCGTCCCGCCGTCCGTCGGCGCGTCCGGCCCGGACCGGCCGCCCCACTGCGCCGGCACGTGGGCGCCGCCCGTCGCGTCCCGTGCCGGGTCGGTCGGCGGCGCCGGCCAGCCGTTCGACACGGGTGCGCCGCCGCCGAACGGACCGGCCTCCGCGCCGCCCGGCCGCCGCCCGACCAGCAGCGCCGCGATCAGCAGGCCCAACCCGATCGGGTACGCCAGGGCCAGCACCCCGCCGTGGGCCAGGTTCAGCAGCTGGAAGTTCGACCGCCCGAAGTCGGAGCTGAAGAGGCGGGGCAGCAGCAGCGTCCAGGCGGTGCCGAGCAGCTGGTTGACCAGCAGCACGCCGAGCCCGGACAGCGCCAGCAGCCGGGACCTGCGTGGCAGCCGTTGCCCGGCCGTCGTGGTCAGTACGAGTCCGACCAGCAGCACCAGCACCGTGGGTGCCTGGAAGGCGGCCGTGGTCGCCAGGTACTCGAACTCGCGCATCTCTGCCTCCACCCGCCGTAGGTCGGGTCAGGCTAACGGACCGGTGGGGACGGCACCGGCCGGCGAGGCGGCGGCCCGGCCCCGTCCCAGCCGACGGGCGGAGCCCGGCCCGTCGGTGCGCACCCCTACCATGAGCCCGTGCCGACGAACTTCACCTCCGGCCCGGTCCGGGTGCGGGTCCCCGCCACCAGCGCCAACCTGGGGCCCGGGTTCGACGCCCTGGGGCTCGCCCTGACGCTGCACGACGACGTGGCCGTCGAGGTGACGGCGCAGGGCGTCACGGTGGCCGTGGCCGGGCAGGGTGCCGGGGAGCTGCCGGCCGACGAGCGACACCTGGTGGTCCGCGCCATGCGGGCGGCCTTCGACGTGCTCGGCGGGCAGCCGCCCGGCCTCGCGGTGGAGTGCGTCAACCGCATCCCGCAGGCCCGAGGGCTGGGTTCCTCGTCCGCGGCGATCGTCGCCGGCGTGCTGCTGGCCCGCGCGTTGGTCACCGACGGCGAGGCCCGTCTCGACGACGCCGCCGCGCTGCGCCTCGCCGCCGACATCGAGGGCCATCCGGACAACGTGGCGCCGTGCCTGCTCGGCGGCTTCACCCTGGCCTGGACGGAGCCGTCCGGCGCCCGGGCGGTGTCGCTGCCGGTCGCCGACGGCGTACGACCGACGGTCTTCGTGCCGGCGGAACGCGGCCTGACGGCGACGGCGCGGGCCGCGCTGCCGGCCACCGTCCCCCACGCCGACGCGGCGCTCAACGCCGGCCGTGCCGCCCTGCTGGTGCACGCGCTGACCGTCGAACCGGGGCTGCTGCTGCCGGCCACGGTCGACCGGCTGCACCAGGACTACCGCGCCGGCGGCATGCCGCGCAGCGCCGGCCTGGTGAAAGCGCTGCGTGAGGCCGGTGTGGCGGCTGTGGTGAGCGGTGCGGGCCCGACCGTGCTGGCCCTGACCGAGCCGGCCGAGGGCTTCGAGGCGGGAACAGGTTGGCAGGTCTGGCGGTTGGCTCCAGACGGGCGCGGAGCCCAGGTTGCCCGGGGTAGACTGGGACACGCAGAGCGGGACCCTGTTGCCGCAGGTCGGAAGAGTTGATTACGCTCTAGACTTAGCACAGCCGCGAAGCATGCGATCTCCCTGCGGGTCGGCGCACCCCCGAAGCTATCGGCGGTCAGCCCGTCACCCCTGCCTAGGCCCACGCCGCACCGCAGTCTTCACAGGTCGCCGCAGACGGCGAGACCTGCTCACCGACGTTTGGTGAGTCGGGAAACCGACCGGCTGCTGTGTCACAGACTCCCGCGACGCGTCCATGCGAGGCGGGTGCACCGAGGCCGCCCGGCCACCTTGTTCGTCGACTCCGGGCAGTCCCGGCCTATCGAGGGAAGGAATCCATTGAGCGACACCACCGACGTGACGTCGGATGTTTCCAACGTCGCTGGCGATGCCACCACCGCCGCCGCCCCCGCCCGTCGTCGGCGCAGCGGCACCGGCCTGTCGGCAATGCTCCTGCCGGAGCTGCAGAGCCTGGCCGCGTCGCTCGGCATCTCGGGCACGGCCCGCATGCGCAAGGGCGAGCTGATCAGCGCGATCTCCGAGCGGCAGGGCGGTGCCGCCGCCGGGACCCCTCGACCGCGGGCCGAGGCTTCGGCCGCTCCCGCCCGTGAGGAGGCCCACGCCGAGGTCCGCGAGACCACTGAGCGGCCGGCTGCCGAGCGCCGCACGGAGCGCGCCCCGGCGGAGCCGGCGGCGGTCGAGACCGAGCCGCGTGCCCGGACCCGGCGTAGCCGGGCTGCCACCTCCGAGGCCCGGGCCACGGAGGCCCGTCCGGCGGAGGCCCGTCAGACCGAGGCACGTGCGGCGGAGGCGCCTTCGGCGGAGACGCGTACGGACGAGGCCGAGGCCGGCGAGCGCGCCGACCGTGGCGAGAGCCGTGGCCGTGAGCGCGGCGGTGACCGCGCCGAGCGCGGCGGTGACCGCGCCGAGCGGGGCGGCGAGCGCGGTGAGCGTGCCGAGCGTGGCGGTGACCGTGCCGAGCGCGGTGAGCGCGGCGACCGTGCCGAGCGCGGCGGTGAGCGTGCCGAGCGCGGTGACCGTGCCGAGCGGGGCGGTGAGCGGGGCGGCGAGCGTGCCGAGCGGGGCGGCGAGCGTGCCGAGCGTGGTGACCGCGGCGACCGCAACGAGCGGGGCGAGCGTGCGGAGCGCGGCGACCGCGACCGCAACGAGCGCGGTGACCGGGGTCAGCGGGTCGTCGAGCGTGACAACGACGACGACGACGAGGGCGGCGGCCGGCGCGGTCGGCGCAGCCGGTTCCGGGACCGCCGTCGTGGTCGCGGCGAGCGTGCCGAGGGCGACGGCGGTCGTGACGGCGGTCGTGATGGCGGTCGTGACGGCGGGCGCGAGCCGCAGGTCGGCGAGGACGACGTGCTCGTCCCCGTGGCGGGCATCATCGACGTGCTCGACAACTACGCCTTCGTGCGGACCACCGGCTACCTGGCCGGCCCGAACGACGTCTACGTCTCCATGTCCCAGATCAAGAAGTACGGTCTGCGGCGCGGCGACGCCATCACCGGTGCGGTGCGCGCCTCGCGCGACGGCGAGCAGCGGCGGGACAAGTACAACCCGCTGGTGCGGCTGGACACCATCAACGGGATGGAGCCGGACGAGGCGAAGCGCCGGCCGGAGTTCTACAAGCTCACCCCGCTCTACCCGCAGGAGCGGCTGCGGCTGGAGACCGAGCCGCACATCCTCACCACCCGGGTCATCGACCTGGTCATGCCGCTCGGCAAGGGCCAGCGCGCGCTGATCGTGTCGCCGCCGAAGGCGGGCAAGACGATGGTGCTGCAGGCCATCGCGAACGCGATCACGCACAACAACCCGGAGTGCCACCTGATGGTGGTGCTGGTGGACGAGCGGCCCGAAGAGGTCACCGACATGCAGCGGTCGGTGAAGGGCGAGGTCATCGCGGCGACGTTCGACCGTCCGCCGCAGGACCACACCACGGTGGCCGAGCTGGCGATCGAGCGGGCGAAGCGCCTGGTCGAGCTGGGCCACGACGTGGTCGTACTGCTCGACTCGGTGACCCGGCTCGGTCGGTCGTACAACCTGGCGGCGCCGGCGAGCGGCCGGATCATGTCGGGTGGTATCGACTCCACCGCGCTCTACCCGCCGAAGCGCTTCCTGGGTGCGGCCCGCAACATCGAGAACGGCGGCTCGCTGACCATCCTCGCCACCGCGCTGGTGGAGACCGGTTCCATGGCGGACACGGTCATCTTCGAGGAGTTCAAGGGCACCGGAAACGCGGAGCTGAAGCTGGACCGGAAGATCGCCGACAAGCGCATCTTCCCGGCCATCGACATCCACCCGTCCGGCACGCGCAAGGAGGAGATCCTGCTCGCGCCGGAGGAACTGGCCATCATCCACAAGCTCCGGAAGGTCCTGCACTCGCTGGACTCGCAGGCGGCGCTGGACCTGCTGCTCGACAAGCTGAAGCAGACCCGCACCAACATCGAGTTCCTGATGCAGATCGCCAAGTCGACGCCGGGGGAGTGACCCTCGCCGGGTGAGACGAGTGGGAAGGGCACGGCCACGCGGCCGTGCCCTTCCCGCTTCTCCGGCCCGTCACGCCCGCGTTGGTGCCGGTCGGTCCGCGCCGCCCGGGGCGTTCCGCGTCGTCGGCGCGCATCCGGTCACGGTCGGTCATCAGCCTCCGCCCCGACCTCCGATGTCACAGTGCGTGACGGTGTCCGGGCGGGTGTCGAGCTTGCCGCCGGATCCGCCGCTGCCGGAACGCTCTGACCAGGTAGTTCTTCGTGAGGTCGGGTCCCATCGCAGCGTGCGCCACGTCCCCTTTGCTCTGCAGCCACATGCGCACCGCTTACGCCGCGTGTCCGGTGCGGATATGGCTGCAGAGCAAACGGGACGGAGGGCGGGGAGGGGGAGGGCGGCGACACGCCCGCCTCGTCACCGCCCGTGAACGCCGCGGCGACCCGTCGCGGCGGCGGAGATCCCGGCGCGCGCCGGCGGGGGCGACCGCGCGCCGACGCGGGGCGGGGGCTGAGGCGGGTCGGCAGCGTGGGGCGGGGCTGCGGGCGCGCGTCGGCACCGCGCGGGCGGCGGGCGTACGAGCGGAGTTTTCCTTCGCTTTGGTTGGCAGCTATTGAAACTTCTATTCATCGTCCGGTTGACTGTCGCCCATGCGTACCCGCAGACGATCCGCCCGGCTCGCAGGCGTCCTGCTGCTGACGCCGCTGCTCACCATGGCCGGCACATTGCCGGCGACGGCCGGTGCGCCGGCTCCGGCCACCGACCCCTCCCTGACCGCCGCCGAGGACGCCCCCCGTGCGTCCTCGTACTCCACGGGCTCGGTGACGCTCGCCGGCGATCCGGCCGCGAGCACGTCGCCCGCCGCGGCCCGGACCGGCGTCGAGCCGGCCGGCGGGCTGGAGACCACGAAGACCACCCGCCCGGTCGCCCCGGGCCTCGAACTGACCTCCTTCGACCGGTACGACGCCGACGGCTGGCTGCGCGCCGACGCGCTCACCGCCGACCTCGCCGGCGGCCTCACCGTGGACTACGTCAACTCCGGCGCGGTCAGCCGGGCCGAGCCGCTGCGCGGCGCCGTCGACGCGGCCCGCGCGGTCGCCGCGGTCAACGGTGACTTCTTCGACATCAACAACTCCGGTGCCGCGCAGGGCGTCGGGATCCGGGACGGGCGGCTGGTCCAGTCAGCGGTCAGCGGGCACCGCAACGCGGTCGCGATCACCACCGAGGGGCTCGGCCGGGTGATCGAGGTCAACTTCGACGGCACCGCGACCCTGCCCACCGGGCCGGTGACGTTGACCCAGTTCAACAACATGATCCAGGCGAACGGGATCGGCGTGTTCACCGCGCTCTGGGGGTCGTACACCCGGCAACGCGCGGTCGAGGGCGCCGCCCGCGTCACGGAGGTCACGGTGGTCGACGGCCGCGTGGCCACCGTCGGCGGCGCGGCCGGCAGCGGGGCGATCCCGGCCGGCACCACCGTGCTGCTCGGCCGCGACGCCGGCGCGGACGCCCTCGCCGGGCTGCGACCCGGCGACCCGGTGACCGTCGCCTATCAGCCCAAGCCCGCCGACGGCAGCAGCCTGCACGCGGCGGTCGGCGGCGGCAACGTGCTGGTCCGCGACGGGGTGGTGCAGAGCATCGCCGACGCGTCGCTGGCCCCGCGCACGTCCGTCGGATTCTCCGCCGACGGGCGTCGCATGATCATGCTGACCGTGGACGGCCGGCAGGTCGACAGCCGCGGCGTCACCCAGACCGAGATGGGCCGCATGATGGCCGAGCTCGGTGCGCACCACGCGCTCAACCTCGACGGTGGCGGCTCCTCGACGCTGCTCGCCCGGGAGCCGGGCGCGGCGGCCGTGCAGGTGGAGAACAGCCCCTCCGACGGCACCGAGCGTGCCGTGCCCAACGGCCTGGCCATCTACGCGCCCGAGGGCAGCGGCCGGCTCACCGGGTACTGGGTGGAGACCGCCAGCGACCCGACCACCGCCCCGGGGGTCGCGCCGGTGCGTGGCGGCCGGCCCGACCGCGTCTTTCCCGGCCTGACCCGGCGGCTCACCGCCGCCGGCCACGACGAGACGTACGGCCCGGCGGCCGGCGCGCCGAAGTGGCGGGCCAATCCGGCGGTGCACGGCGTCGTCGACAGCGAGGGCCGCTTCCGGGCGCTCCTGCCCGGAAGCACCACGGTCACCGCCTCGCGGGGCGGGGCCAGTGGCACCCTCGACCTGACCGTGCTCGGGCCGCTGGCCCGCATCGACTCCACCGTGGACCGCGTCGGCCTGACCGGCGCGCAGGGCAGCACGCTGTTCGGCGTCGTGGGCTACGACGCCGAGGGCAACACCGCCCCGATCGAGCCGGCCGACCTGAAGCTCGACTACGACAGGGACCTGCTGAAGATCGCCCCGACCGCCGACGGCAACCTCGCCGTCACCGCCCTGCGGGACACCGGCTCGGCGCTCGTCACCGTCCACGTCGGCCGGAGCAGCACCGTCCTGCCGGTCACCGTCGGGCTCACCGACGTGCCGGTGGCCGGCTTCGACGACGCGGCGGCCTGGAAGTTCAGCCAGGCCCGGGCCAGCGGCGCCGTCGCGCCCGCGCCGGGTCGCACCGGCACGGGCCTGAAGATGACGTACGACTTCAGCCAGTCCACCGGCACCCGGGCCGCGTACGCGGACCCGCCCGCCTGGATCGAGGTGCCCGGCCAGCCGCAGGCGTTCGGCATGTGGATCCACGGCAACGGCACGGGAGAGTGGCCCAGCCTGCACCTGCACGACGCGCAGGACACCCAGCACGTGCTGCGGGGCCCGCTGATCACCTGGACGGGCTGGAAGTACGTCGAGTTCGCCGTGCCCGCCGGGGTGCAGTACCCGGTGCGCGTCCGCCGGTTCTACGTGGCGGAGACCAACGCCGCCGCGCAGTACCGCAGCGAGGTGGTCATCGACGACCTGGTGGCGAAGGTGCCGCCGACGGTCGACGCGCCGGCCGAGAAGCCGCGTACCGACCGGGTGGTGCTGCGTGACGGCACGGTGAACGGGGCGCCCTGGCGCTTCGCCGTCCTGTCCGACGCGCAGTTCGTCGCGGCGAACCCGGACAGCGACCTGGTCGCCCAGGCCCGCCGTACGCTGCGCGAGGTCAAGGCCGCGAAGCCGGACTTCCTGGTGATCAACGGCGACTTCGTGGACACCGCCTACCCGGCCGACTTCGCGCTGGCCAGGCGGATCCTCGACGAGGAGCTCGGCGGGGAACTGCCGTACTACTACGTGCCCGGCAACCACGAGATCATGGGTGCCCCGATCGCCAACTTCCGGGCCGCCTTCGGCGACGCCGAGCGGACCTTCGACCACAAGGGCACCCGGTTCGTCACGCTGAACTCGTCGACCGGCTCGCTGCGCGGCGGCGGCTTCGACCAGGTGCGGATGCTGCGCGAGGCGCTCGACTCGGCGGCCGGTGACCCGGCCGTCGGCTCGGTGGTCGTGCTGCACCACCACCCGCCGCGCGACCCGAGCCCGGCCAAGGCCAGCCAGCTCGGCGACCGGAAGGAGGCGGCGCTGCTGGAGCAGTGGCTGGCCGACTTCCAGCACCGCACCGGCAAGGGCGCCGCGTTCGTCGGCGGGCACGTCGGCACCTTCCACGCCGACCGGGTCGACGGGGTGCCGTACCTGATCAACGGCAACTCGGGCAAGAACCCCTCCACCCCGGCCGACCAGGGCGGCTTCACCGGGTGGACCGAGTTCGGCGTGGACCCGGTGAGCCCGGCCGAGGCCGACCGGGCCCGGCGCAACCCCCTCGTCGAGGGCCCGCGCTGGGTCGCCGTCGAGTTCCACGCGCACGTCGACGCGCTCGCGCTGGCCGCCCCGGCCAGCGTCGCGGTCGGCGCCCCGGCGACGGTCACCGCCACGGTGACCCAACCCGGCGGGCGTACGGTGCCGGTGGCCGCGCCGGTGAGCGCGGACTGGTCCGCCTCGCCGAACGTGCACGTCGGCTCGATCCTCGGGCTGAAGCCCTGGCACGTGGCCCGCCTCGACCCGGCCACCGGCAAGCTCACCGCCCTGCGCCCCGGCGCGCAGGTCAAGCTCGCCGTCGCCGTCAACGGCGCACGCGCCGAGGCGACCGTCACCCTGACGGCCGCCGCCGCGGCTCCCGCGGCCTGAGGCACGAGGAGGGCACCTTCCCCGGCGCACCGGGGAAGGGGCCCTCCTGCTGTCGCGGGGCCCGCACCGGTGCCCAGGGGCACGCACCGGCAGCCCGGTGCCGGCCTCAGAAGTCGCCCTCGGCCACCTGGAAGACGGTGAGGCCGAGGGCGCGCCACATCCGCACCACCTGCTGACGGTCGTCGAAGACACCGACCACCCGGTAGCGCTCGGCGATCCCGCGCTCGTAGATCTCCCGCTTGACCACGGAGTCCCTGCGGCTGTCGCCGACGGCCCGCAGGTGCAGCCCGAGGTAGGGGACGCGGACGTGCCGGGCCAGCCACGCCTCGGTGGCGGCGCGGGCGGTGGCGTCCCGGCCCGAGCAGAACACCACCCCGTACCCGGCGGCGTGCATCGCCCGGACCGCCGCGATCACGGCCGGGTTCGGCTCGTCCTCGCCGACCCGGGTCATGTCGTACGGGCTGCGCGAGACGTTCAGCGCGACCGTGCCGTCGATGTCGACCAGCACGATCTCCGGCGGCTCGGTCGACGGGGCGTGCACCGTGGCGGGCCGCCCCGTGCGGGCCTGCGGCACGGGCAGCGGCAGCGTACGACCCTCCAGGTAGCGCTCGTGCAGCCGGCGGATCCACGCCTCGCCGACCCGGTCGGCCTCGGGGCGGGCCGCGTCGCGGCGCAGGCACTCCGCCAGCGGCACGTCGGTGAAGTCGTGCACCTCGAAATCGGCGCCGTGCCGCGCCGCCAGGTCCGCCCAGTCGCGCAGGGTCCGCGAGCGCAGGTTGGTGTCGTCGACGCAGACGTCGGCCCGGGCCCGCAGCAGCGCCTCGACCTGTGCCCGCTGCGCGACGGTGACCTGCCACTCCGCCCACTGGGTGAACAGCCGCTCGCCGTGCAGCATCCGGCGCAGGTCGTCCCGGTTGATCCGCACCACGGACGGCTGGAGCGTCCGGGCGAACGTGGTCTTGCCGGAGGCGGGCAGCCCCCGGGTGGCGATCAGGCGGGCCATCGGCTCCTCCGGGTCGGACGTCGTCGGTGGTCCCTCCGCCACCCGGGCCGTGCCCCGCACGGGGCACGTCCGGACGGCGGCCGTGCCGGGGTGAATGCCCGGCCACGCGGCGGGAATGCGGGAGGTGCGGCGTGCGTTGTCGATGCCGGACCAGCCGTACGGCCCGACTGCCGGGTCGGCGCGCGCCCATGGCACACTGGTCAATCGGCCACCGGTTCCGGTTCACGCCCGAGCCCGTCGCGCACGCGCGACGGACAACCGACGGCGACCCGGCGACCACCCACGAGAGGACCGAGGCGAGATGAAGTCCAACATCCACCCGGAGTACGTGACCACCGAGGTCAGCTGCTCCTGCGGCAACACGTTCACCACCCGCAGCACCGCCAAGGGCGGCTCGATCCACGTCGAGACCTGCAGCGCCTGCCACCCGTTCTACACCGGCAAGCAGCGCGTCCTGGACACCGCGGGCCGGGTGGCGAAGTTCCAGCAGAAGTACGCCAAGGTTCAGGCCAAGAAGGCCAAGTAGCTCCTCGTTCGGCGCCCGCGCCCGGTCTCGTGCCGGACGCGGGCGTCGTCCGTATTCCCCCGGTCCCGCCCACGTCGTCGAAGGAGCCTCCCCCGCATGAGCAGCGAGCGTCTGGCCGCCCTCCTCGACGAGTACGCCGAGCTGGAGAAGCGGCTGGCGGATCCGGCCATCCACGCCGACCAGGGCGCCGCCCGCCGGATCGGCCGCCGGTACGCCGAACTCGTGCCGCTGCACAAGGCGGCCGGGGAGCTGGAGCAGGCCCGCGCCGACCTGGCCGCCGCCCGCGAGCTGGTGGCCGAGGACGCGTCCTTCGCCGCCGAGGCGGAGTCGATCGCGGCGAGCCTGCCGGCGCTGGAGGAACGGCTGGCGGAGCTGCTGATCCCGCGCGACCCGCACGACGCCAAGGACGTGATCGTCGAGATCAAGGCGGGCGAGGGCGGCGAGGAGTCCGCCCTGTTCGCCGGCGACCTGCTGCGGATGTACACGCGCTACGCCGAGCGGCGTGGCTGGCTCACCGAGGTGCTCGACGCCCAGGACTCGGACCTGGGCGGGGTGAAGGACGTCTCGCTGGCGATCAAGACCAAGGGCGTGCCCGAGGGCGGCAACGGCGTCTGGTCCCGGCTCAAGTGGGAGGGCGGCGTGCACCGGGTGCAGCGCGTACCGGTCACCGAGTCGCAGGGCCGCATCCACACGAGCGCCGCCGGCGTGCTGGTGCTCCCGGAGGCCGAGGACGTCGACGTCACCATCGACCCGAACGAGCTGCGGATCGACGTGTTCCGCTCGTCGGGGCCGGGCGGTCAGTCGGTGAACACCACCGACTCGGCGGTCCGGATCACGCACGTCCCGACCGGCATCGTGGTCTCCTGCCAGAACGAGAAGTCCCAGTTGCAGAACCGGGAGCAGGCGATGCGGATCCTGCGCGCCCGGCTCCTGGCGGCGGCCCAGGAGCAGGCCGACGCGGCCGCCTCGGACGCCCGCAAGGCGCAGGTGCGCACCGTGGACCGCTCCGAGCGGATCCGCACCTACAACTACCCGCAGAACCGGATCACCGACCATCGGATCGGCTACACCGCGTACAACCTGGACCTGGCGCTCGCCGGCGACCTGGACGGGGTCCTCGACGCCCTCGCCGAGGCCGACCGCGCCGCCCGCCTGGCCGGCGACACCGAGCTGACCCGCCGCTGACCCCGCGCGCCACGGCGCGCGGTCAGGAGGCGCGGGGGCGGGTCTTCGCGCGGAGCATCTCGCGGTCGGCGGCCTCGAACGCGGTGCCGAGGGCGTCGCGCAGGCCCGGGTCGGTGGCGCCCACCTCGGCGAAGCCGACGCTGACCCCGACCGGGGTGCCGGGCACCAGCGACTCCCAGTCCTCCGTGCGCACCGCCGCGTCGATGCGGCGGCCCACCTCGGCCGCCTCGGCCATCCCGGCGCCGGGCAGCACCACCACGAACTCGTCCCCGCCGTAGCGGGCCACGAAGTCGCCCCGGCGCATCACCCGGTTGATCACCCCGGCGACGCGCTGGAGCACCAGGTCGCCGGAGTGGTGCCCGTGCCGGGTGTTCACGGCCTTGAAGCCGTCCAGGTCGCAGACGCCGATCACCACCCGGTCGCCGTGGGCGACCACGGTGGCGATGTAGCGCTCCAGCCGCCGCCGGTTGGGCAGCCCGGTCAGCGGGTCGGTCAACGCCTCGCCCTCGAAACGGGCCGCCTCCCGGCGCATCTCCTCGTGGTCGATGCGGGCGGCGATGCCGTCGATGTAGACGTCCCGGAGCCGGTCGTTGCGCTGGGCGGCCAGCCGGAACGCCAGCCGGTCGGCCCGGTGCGCCCCGGCGTGGTCGCCGGCGCGGGCCAGGGCGATGCTGCGCAGCCGGGCCGGTTCGGCCGCGCCCAGGGTCTCGGTCGAGACCTGGACGGTGTCCAGCCGGGCGACGGCCTCGATCGGCCGTCCCTCGGCGACGGCCAGGCAGACCTGGCCGAGCTGGCGCATGTCGCGGGCGCGGGCGCTGTCGCCGCCGTGGCCGAGCAGCCGGGCGGGGGCGGCCTCCGTGTCGACGTCCAGCCGGTCGCCGAGGGCGGCCCGGCGGGCGGCGGCGTAGCCGTACGCGGCCAGGCTGCTCGGGCGCAGCCTGCCGGCCCGCCCGCTGCGCAGGAACCGGTCGAGGTCGGCGGCGACGTCCCGCAGCACCCGCAGGCAGCCGTCGCTGTCGCCGTTGTGGTCCAGTGCCACCGCGTTGCGCAGCCGGATGCCGGGGGCGGCGAAGGTCTCCTCGGGGATGTCGGCGGCGCCGCCCAGCTGGCGGGCGCGTTCGATGGCGCCGAGAGCGTAGCCGTGGAAGCTGAGGTACGAGTAGGCCATTGCCAGGTCGTGCCAGCCCCACGCGGTGTCCCGGTCCGGGTCCGCCACCGCGCCCAGCGCCCGGGCCGCCTTCACGAGGTGGGTGACGCAGCGGTCCGGTGCGCCCTGGTGGTGCGCGGCGAGGGCGGCCAGCGCGTTGAGGTGCCCGAGCAGGTAGGGCTCGGCGAGGTCGCGGGCGGCGGTGGAGGCCTCCTCGACGGCCCGGGTGTACTCCGCCGTGCGGCCCAGGTTGATCACCGCGGAGAGGCGCTGGACCAGGGCGTCGGCGCGCGCGTACGGGTCGGTGGTGGTGGCGGCGACCCGGTCGAGGATCGCGTACGCCTCGGCGGAGCGGCTGGACTCCTGGAGGGCCCGCGCGCGCGTCAGGGCGTCAACCTGGTCGGTGACCCGGTCGAGCCAACCCACCGCGACCTCCTGTCGGTGTGCGTCCGGACGCATCCGCTCGTGATGTCCAGCGCGACGCCCCATGATTATCTCGTGACCACCGTGCCGCAACACCCGTCCGAAGGGACGAGACGGCAGCGACCTTCCGTGGCGTTGGCCCGCGCGTCCCGGGCCCTCGCCGACGCCGGGATCGCCTCCGCCCGGGCCGAGGCGGAGCAGTTGGCCGCGTACGTGCTGGCGGTGCCCCGGGGCCGGCTGGCGCTGGCCGACGACCTCACCGCCGAGCAGCTCGACCGCCTCGACGCGCTGGTCGCGCGGCGCGCCGGACGGGAGCCGTTGCAGCACCTGACGGGCAGCGCGGGCTTCCGGCACCTGGAGCTGGCCGTCGGGCCGGGCGTCTTCGTGCCCAGGCCGGAGACGGAGCTGCTCGCCGGCTGGGGAATCGCGCAGGGCCGACGGCTGGGCGCCGGACTGGTGGTGGACCTGTGCAGCGGCTCGGGGGCGATCGCCCTCTCGGTCGCCCAGGAACTGCCGACGGCCCGGGTGGTGGCGGTGGAACGGTCGGCGGCGGCGCTGCCCTGGCTGCGGCGCAACGCGGCGGCCCGGGCCGCCGCCGGGGACCGGCCGATCGAGGTGGTGGCGGCCGACGTCACCGCCGCCGACCTGCTCGCCGACCTGGTGGGCCGCGTCGACGTGCTGCTGTGCAACCCGCCGTACGTGCCGTCGGACGTCGCCGTACCCCCGGAGGTGGGCCGGCACGACCCGGCGGACGCGGTCTTCGGCGGCACGGACGGCCTGGCGGTGATCCGCCCGGTCCTCGCCCGGGCGGCGGCGCTGTTGCGTCCGGGCGGGGTGCTCGGCGTCGAGCACGACGACACGCACGCCACGGCGGTGTCCGACCTGCTCGCCGCGGACGGCCGGTTCGAGGCGGTCGCCGACCATCCGGACCTGACCGGGCGTCCCCGCTTCGCGACCGCGTCCCGCCGGGCGGACGGCCAGCACGCCCCCGCCGGGGCGACGTGGCAGACTGACTCCTCGTGATGCTCTACGACTGCCGGTCGCCCGCCGACCGGGACCGCGGCATCGCCGCTGCCATCGAGGCGGTCAAGAACGGCGAGCTGGTCGTCCTGCCGACCGACACGGTCTACGGGATCGGCGCGGACGCGTTCACCCCCTACGCGGTCACGGCCCTGCTGGACGCCAAGGGCGGCCGTCAGGTGCCGCCACCGGTGCTGATCGGCTCCCGGCACACCCTCGACGGCCTGGTCTACTCGCTGCCCCAGGCGGCCCGGGACCTCGTCGAGGCGTTCTGGCCCGGGGCGTTGACCATCATCGTGACGCACTCGCCCAGCCTGCGCTGGGACCTCGGCGACTCCTCGCAGACGGTGGCGGTGCGGATGCCGCTGCATCCGGTGGCGCTGGAGGTGCTGCGCGAGACCGGCCCGATGGCGGTCGCCTCGGCCAACAAGACCGGCCAGCCGGCGGCGCTCACCGCCGAGGAGGCCCGCGACCAGCTCTCCTACTCGGTGCGGGCCTACCTGGAGGCCGGGCCCTGCCCGGAACCGGTGCCGAGCACGATCGTGGACCTGACCGGTGAGGTGCCGCAGGTCATGCGCCAGGGCGCCGTCGGGCTGGAGAAGTTGCGCGACGTGGTGCCCGACATCCTCGTGAACCAGGGGGTCTGAGTGCCTCCGTTCACCGTGCTGCACGTGTGCATGGGCAACATCTGCCGGTCCCCGATGGCCGAGCGGCTGCTGGCCCTCGCCGTCCGGGAACGGCTGGCCCGCCGCGACGTCGACCCGGGGCGTGCCGACGAGCTGCTGCACAGCCACAGCGCCGGCACCGGCGGCTGGCACGCCGGTGAGGAGATGAACCCGCCGGCGTCGCGCCAGGTGACCTCGCGGGGCGGCAGCGCCGACGGCTTCGCCGCGCGCAAGCTGCGGTCGGACCACATCGACGCCGCCGACCTCGTCCTCACCGCCACCGCCGACCAGCAGGACTACGTGGTGGCGTTGCGCCCCGACGCCGCGTCGCGCACGTTCGTGCTGGGCGAGTTCGGCCGGCTGCTCGCCGGGGTGGACGCCGCCGGGCTGCCGGCGGCCGAGGCGACCCCCGAGGGGGTGTACGCGCGCGGCGTGGCCCTGGTGGAGGCCGCCCACGCCGCCCGCCTGGGCGCCGGCACGCTGCCCACGGACGATCTCGACGACCCGTGGGGCCGCGGCGACCAGTGCTTCAGCCGGGTCGCCGACGAGATCGAGGAGACCGTCCACCCCCTCGCCGCCGTGCTCCTGCCGTAACCCGCCCGGGGTACCCCCGCGCGTGAGTTTCCTGCGGGTTTGGGGGAAAGGGACGGTCAAGAGGGACTTTCAGGTCATTCTGGGTGGGTCCTGACCGGCTCCTGCGGGGAGAGCTGATGACCCGGGCACGCCTCGACAAACTGTTCACCGTGCTGATCGCCGGCGTGCTGGCCGGCCTGGTGCTGGCGGTGGCGGCCCTGCCGGCCGCGCTGGTCTTCGGGATCGGGTTCTCGGCGCTCGCCGGGCCGTACTCGGAACTGCCGAACACGCTGCGCACGCCGCCCACCGCCCAGCGCTCGAACCTCTACGCCAACGACGGCACCACCCTGATCACCTCCTTCTACCAGGAGGACCGGGTGGACGTGCCGCTGACCGAGGTGGCGCCGGTGATGCGGCAGGCGATCATCGCGGCCGAGGACACCCGGTTCCACGAGCACAGCGGGGTCGACCTGCGCGGCGTGGTGCGGGCCTTCACGGTCAACCAACGCGACGGGACGACGAGGCAGGGCGCGTCCACGCTGACCATGCAGTACGTCCGCAACGTGCTCAGCAACGATCCGCGGCTGAGCGAGCGGCAGCGCGCCGCCGCCACCGAGCTGACCACCGCGCGCAAGATCCAGGAGATGCGGTACGCGCTGGCGTTGGAGCGGGAGCTCACCAAGGACGAGATCCTCGCCCGCTACCTCAACATCGCCTACTTCGGCGCGGGCGCGTACGGGGTGGCCGCCGCCAGCAGACGCTACTTCTCCAAGCCGCCGGCGGAGCTCACCCTGGCCGAGGCGGCGCTGCTGGCCGGGCTGGTCCGCTCCCCGCACACCGACGATCCGATCAACGGCGACGCGGACGCGGCGCTCGCCCGCCGGGGGTACGTGCTGGACCGGCTGGTGGAGTCCGGGCAGGTCGACGCGGAGGCGGCGGCCCGGGCCGGGGCGGAGCAGTTGAGGCTGCGGCCCAGCCAGACGCCGAACGACTGCACGGCGGTGCCGGCGGAGCACAACGACTGGGGCTTCTTCTGCGACTGGTTCACCCGGTGGTGGAACGACCAGCCGGCGTTCGGCGCGACGGTCGACGAGCGGCAGCTCACGCTGCGCCGGGGCGGCTTCTCCATCGTCTCCTCGCTCGACCCGGCGGTGCAGCGCGCGGCCACCGAGCAGGTCCGCCGCGTCTACCCGGTCCAGGACCGGCGGGCGGCGCCGACGGCGGTGGTCCAGCCGGGTACGGGCCGGGTGCTCGCGATGGCGGTGAACCGGAACTACGGCGTGGCCGCCAACCCGGACGGGCAGAAGAACCACCCGAACACCGTCAACCAACTGGTCGCCGGGGGCGGAGCCATCGAGGGCTACCAGGCCGGTTCCACGTTCAAGCTCTTCACGATGCTGGCCGCGCTGGAGTCCGGGCTGCCGCTGGCCACGGAGTTCGACGCGCCGGAGCGGATCGTGACGGACTACTCGGTGACGGAGGCGACGGCGAGCTGCGACGGGTACTGGTGCCCGCGCAACGCCAGCGCCTCCATGGACGGCCGGCACACCATGTGGACCGCCTTCGGCGAGTCGGTCAACACGTACTTCGCCTGGTTGACCGGGCGGGTCGGTGCGGACCGGGTGGTGGAGATGGCCGAGCGGCTCGGCATCGTCTTCCGCTCCGAGGACGACGCGCGGCTGGCCCGCCACGGTGCGCGCGAGTGGGGTCCGTTCACCCTCGGCGTCTCCGCCACCACCCCCCTCGACCTGGCCGGCGCGTACGCCGCGGTGGCGGCCGAGGGCTCGTGGTGCGCGCCGCTGCCGGTCGTCTCGATCGCCGACGGCGCCGGCCGACCGGTGGCCGCCGCGCGGCCGGACTGCCGCCAGGTGGTCGACGCGGACGTGGCCCGGGCGGCGGCCGACGCGGCCCGCTGCCCCGTGGGCGACCAGTCGATGTACCAGGAGTGCAGCGTCGGCACCGCCGAGGGGCTGCGCCAGCAGCTCGGCCGGCCGGTGGCGGGCAAGACGGGCAGCTCGGACGGGTACGCGACGGAGACCGTGGTCGCCTTCACCCCGCAGCTCGCGGTCGCCTCGATCGCCGCCAACCCCGACGACCCGCGCGACGCGGTCGGTCAGCGGGTGCAGCGGCAGCTGGTCGAGGCGGTGGGGGAGGTGCTCGCCTTCGCGCTGCGCGACGAGCCGGTGCGCGACTTCGTGCCGCCCGGTGAGGCGACCGCCTTCCAGCTCACCGGCTCCCGCGGCGGCAACTGAGCCCGCGGCGACGGCCGAGCCCGCGCCGCCGACGACCGGACCCGGGCCCGGCGCAGGCGGCGGCTCAGCGGCGCAGGAACGGGGCGAGGGGCCGGCGGGCCGACTGCTCGGCCTGGCGGGCGATGTTGCGGGCCATTCCGCCGAAGACCACCGCGTGGAAGGGCGCCACCGCACCCCAGTACGCGTGCCCGGGCAGCCCGCGCGGCAGGAACACCGCCCGCTGCTGGTAGCGGCTTCTCTCCCCGTTCACCCGGACCACGCGCATCTCCAGCCAGGCCCGGCCCGGCAGGCGCATCTCGGCGCGCAGCCGCAGCAGCTCGCCGGGCACGATCTCCTCCACCCGCCAGAAGTCCAGCGCCTCGCCGACCTGGAGGTGGTGCGGGTCGCGCCGGCCGCGGCGCAGCCCCACGCCGCCGATCAGCCGGTCCAGCCAGCCCCGCACGGACCAGGCCAGCGGGAACGAGTACCAGCCGTGCTCGCCGCCGACGCCCTCGACGACCCGCCACAGGTCCTCCGGCGGGGCGTGCACGGCCCGCTCGCGGACGTCGGTGTAGGCGGTCCCGCCGGACCACTCCGGGTCGCTGGGCAGCGGTTCGGCCGGCGCGTCGGGCCCGCTCGCGGTCGACCAGCGGGTCTCCACCTCGCCGTCGCGCACCTTCGTCAGGGCCGCCGCGACCGCCTGGTCGAAGCCCGTCAGCCCCTCCGGCGGGTCGGGGACGTACGTCGCGATGTCGTGCTCGTGGGCGACGGCCTCGTGCACCAGGCTCTCCACCAGCGGCCGGGCGATCGCGTTCGGCACCGGCGTGACGAGCCCGACCCAGTGCGAGGAGAGCGAGGGCGTCAGCGGCCGCACCGGCACGATGGCCCGCCGGCGCAGCCCGGCCACCCGCGCGTACCGCTGCATCATCTCCTCGAAGGTGAGGATGTCCGGCCCGCCGATGTCGAACGCGCGGTTGACCTCCGGCGGCAGGTCGGCGCAGCCGGTCAGGTAGCGCAGCACGTCCCGGACGGCGATCGGCTGGATCCGGTTGCGGACCCAGCGCGGGGTGACCATGGCCGGCAGCCGCTCGGTCAGGTAGCGCAGCATCTCGAACGACGCCGACCCGGAGCCGATGATCACCGCGGCCCGAAGCACCGCCGTCGGCACCCCGCTGTCGAGCAGGATCCGCCCGACCTCGGCCCGGGAGCGCAGGTGCGCCGACGGGACCTCCCGGTCCGCCGCCGGCTCCGGCCCGCCGAGGTAGACGATCCGGCGTACGCCGGCGGCCCGCGCGGCCTCGGCGAACCCGGTGGCGGCCTCCCGGTCGGCGGCCTCGAAGCCGGCCTGCCCGAGCGAGTGCACCAGGTAGTAGGCGACGTCCACGCCCGCGAACGCGGCGGGCAGCGTCTCCGGTCTGCGCAGGTCGCCCTCGGCGATCTCGGTCCGCGTCGCCCACGGCACGTCCCGCAGCCGTCCCGCCTTGCGGGCCAGGCAGCGCACCGTGTGCCCCTCGGCCAGCAGTCGGGGCGCCAGCCGCCCGCCGATGTAACCCGTCGCTCCGGTGACCAGGCATCTCACGGTCTCCAGTGTGCGGCCCAATAGACTCTGGCGCTGTGGCTACTGAGACGAGCACCTTCTGGGGGCCGGACTTCGCGCAGCTCCACAGGACCGACCCGGAGATCGCCGCGGTGGTGCTCGGCGAGCTGGACCGGCTCCGGGGCGGGCTGCAGCTGATCGCCAGCGAGAACCTGACCTCGCCGGCGGTGCTGGCCGCGCTCGGCTCCACCCTGACCAACAAGTACGCCGAGGGCTACCCGGGGCGGCGCTACTACGGCGGCTGCGCCGAGGTCGACCGGGCCGAGGAGATCGGCATCGCCCGGGCGAAGGAGCTCTTCGGCGCGGAGCACGCCAACCTCCAGCCGCACTCGGGGGCGAGCGCCAACCTGGCCGCGTACGCCGCGCTGGTGCAGCCGGGGGACACGGTGCTCGCGATGGACCTGCCGCACGGCGGCCACCTCACCCACGGCAGCCGGGTCAACTTCTCCGGCAAGTGGTTCCACACCGTCGGCTACACCGTCCGGCGCGACACCGAGCTCATCGACTACGACGAGGTACGCGACCTCGCCCTCGCGCACCGCCCCAAGATGATCATCTGTGGCGCGACCGCGTACCCGCGGCTGATCGACTTCGCGCGGTTCCGCGAGATCGCCGACGAGGTCGGGGCGTACCTCATGGTCGACGCCGCCCACTTCATCGGGCTGGTCGCCGGGAAGGCCGTCCCGTCGCCGGTGCCGCACGCCGACGTCGTCTGCCTCACCACGCACAAGGTGCTGCGAGGCCCGCGCGGCGGCATGATCCTCTGCCGTGGGTCGCTGGCCCAGCGCATCGACAAGGCGGTCTTCCCGTTCACCCAGGGCGGTCCGCTGATGCACGCCGTCGCCGCCAAGGCGGTCGCGCTGCACGAGGCCGCCCAGCCCGAGTTCCGGGCCTACGCCGAGCGGGTGGTGGCCAACGCGCGGGCGCTCGCCGCCGGGCTGGCCGACGAGGGGATGCGCCCGGTCTCGGGGGGCACCGACACGCACCTCGCCCTGATCGACCTGCGCGAGGTCGGGGTGACCGGCGCGGACGCCGAGGCGCGCTGCGACGCCGCCACCATCACCCTGAACAAGAACGCGATCCCGTACGACCCGCAGAAGCCGATGGTCGCCTCGGGCATCCGGGTGGGCACGCCGAGCGTCACCACCCAGGGCATGCGCGAGCCGGAGATGCGCCAGGTCGCCGCGCTGATCGCCCGCGCCGTGCGCACCGATCCCGCCGCTCCCGGGGGCGCCGACACCCTCGCCGGGATCGCCGGCGAGGTCGCCGAACTGGCCGCCGCCTTCCCGGCGTACCCCCGATGAGCGAGCCGCGCGCGGGCGAGCCCGGCGCCATCCGGGCCCGGCTGCCGCACCTCCGCCTGCCGCTGCTGGCCTGCGCGGTGCTCGCGCTGGTCGCGGTGCCGGCCGCGGCGGTGCTGCGCGGCGGCACCGGGGCGGCGGGCGTGGCCGCCGGGATCGCGCTGGTCGTCGTCAGCTACCTGGTCTCCGGCGTCTCGGTGGCCTGGGCCGACGCCGTCAATCCACGGATGATCATGTCGGTGGGGCTGGTCACCTACGCCACGAAGATCGTGGTGCTCGGGGTGGCGATGGCCGCCGTGGCGGCCACCGGCTGGCCCGGCCTGCCCGACATGGGGGTGGCGATCATCGCGGCCGTGGTGGTCTGGACCGGCGCCCACCTCACCTGGGCCCTGCGCTCGCCACTGCCCACATTCGAGCGACGCGGTGAGTGAGCGTTCTGTCGGATCCGTGTCCGGCATTTCGGGCTGCCGCCGCGGGCCGCACGGGAGTAACCTGACCAACGACTTTCGCGCCCGCACCACGGCCCGCACGCTGTCCGCAGTGTGGGGGGTGCCGCACACTCCGGCGCGTGCCTGCTGATATTGTTCGCCACGTCATGGCCGAAGACCCACACCCCCGCAGGTCCGACGACCCTTCGTCGGAAGGCGCGGCAGGGGCCGTTCTGGGCTACCTACTCGCCGGCATCGTGGTGTGGGGCTTCCTCGGGTGGTTGGCGGAGCGCTTTCTCGATCTGCGAACCGGCGTCGGGGTCGCCCTCGGCATGATCTTCGGCGCGGCCGGAGCGATTTACCTGATCATGAAGAGGCTCAGTGCTTGAGTGCCAGCACGCCCGGGTCTGTCGAGTGCGGAGGATGACACGGTGAGTGGACAGCTCGTCGCCGCCGAGGGGCTTCCCTGGCCCCCCAGCGTCGGAGATTTCTACCCGCCGGACGTGGCTGGCCCCTGGGTCACCAAGTTCGGGATCATGATCTGGCTCGCGGTCGCGCTGCTGATCGTCTTCTTCATGCTCGCCTACCGGAAGCCCAAGCTGGTCCCCGGCAAGGCCCAGTGGTACGCCGAGTCGGTCTACGGCCTGGTCCGGGACAACATCGCCCGCGAGCAGATGGGCAACGCGGGCATCCGCTTCGCGCCCTACTTCACGGTGCTGTTCAGCTTCATCGTGCTGACCAACCTGTTCGCCATCGTGCCCGGGTTGCAGATCTCGCCGAACTCGCACATCGCGTTCCCCATCGTGCTCGCCGCGGTCTCCTACGTGATGTACCTCTACATCGGCGCCCGCAAGCACGGCCTCGGCAAGTACCTCAAGATGAGCCTGATCATCCCGAACGTGCCGTGGCCCATGCACATCCTGCTGATCCCGATCGAGTTCATGCAGACGTTCATCGTCCGGCCCGTCACGCTGGCGCTGCGGCTCTTCGCCAACCTGTTCGCCGGCCACCTGCTGCTGCTGGTCTTCACCATCGGCGGCTTCGTGATGCTCAACTCGAGCAGCCTGTTCATCCAGGTGACCTCGGTCTTCTCCTTCCTGATGGCGATCGTGATGGCCTTCTTCGAGGTGCTGGTCGCCGTGCTGCAGGCCTACGTCTTCGTCACGCTGAGCGCGAACTACATCGGAAGTTCGCTCGCCGACGAGCACTGATCGGGCTCGGCGGGCCACCCGGCCCGACCAAGCTTCTGGTACCGACCCGCGTACGCGTGAGACCTCACGCGTCGAACAGGAGGAATACCCGCAATGACTGTTCTTGCCGAGATCGGCGGTAGCGTCAACACCATCGGCTACGGCCTCGCCGCCATCGGCCCCGGTATCGGTGTCGCCCTGGTCTTCGCGGCCTACATCCAGTCGAGCGCGCGCCAGCCGGAGTCCGCCGGCTACAACCGCACCTGGCTGATCCTGGGCTTCGCCCTGGTCGAGGCGCTCGCGCTCTTCGGCCTGGTGCTCGCCTTCGCTGTCGGCGGCTGACGAGAGCTTTCTTCCGACCCGGAGGTCTGACATGTTCATCGCCGCAGAAGGTGTGGAGCACAACCCGATCCTGCCCATCTGGCAGGAGATGGTCGTCGGGACCATCGCCTTCGCCCTGCTCTGCTTCGTCCTGCTGAAGTTCGTCATGCCCCGCATGGAGGCGATGTACCAGGCGCGGGTCGACGCCATCGAGGGCGGGCTCAAGCGGGCCGAGGCCGCTCAGGCCGAGGCCAACCAGGTGCTCGAGCAGTACCGGGCCCAGCTCGCCGAGGTGCGCACCGAGGCGGCCCGGATCCGGGACGACGCCCGGGCCGACGCCGAGGGCATCCGCCAGGACATCCTCGCCAAGGCGCGCGAGGAGTCCGAACGGATCGTCGCCGCCGGCAAGGAGCAGCTCGCCGCCGAGCGCGCCACCATCGTGCGCGAGCTGCGCACCGAGGTCGGCACCCTCGCGGTCGACCTGGCCAGCAAGATCGTCGGGGAGTCGCTCGCCGACGAGGCGCGTCGCAAGGGCACCGTCGACCGGTTCCTGAGCAACCTCGAGAGCGCGGGGGCCCGCTGATGCAGGCCGCCAGCCGGGAGTCGTACAAGGTCGCGGTCGAGCACCTCGACGCGTACGTCCGCGGCGCGGAGCCGTCGGCGGTGGCCACCACCGCCGGCGACATCCTCTCCGTCGCCGACCTGCTGCGGCGCGAACCGCGGCTGCGCCGCGCGCTCTCCGACCCGGCCCGTTCCGGGGCCGACCGTGCCGGGCTGCTCGGCGAGGTGCTGCGCGGCAAGGTCGGCGCCGAGGCGCTGGACCTGGTCGCCTCCCTGGTCGCCGGCCGCTGGTCGGTGCCGTCGGAGCTGCTCGGCGCCACCGAGCAGCTGGGCATCGACGCGCTCCTGGCGAGTGCCGACTCCGCCGGCGACCTGGGCGAGGTGGAGGACGAGCTGTTCCGCTTCGGGCAGGTCGTCGCCGGTTCGCCGCAGCTGTCCAGCGCGCTCTCCGACTCGGGCGTTCCCGCCGAGAGGCGGGCCACGCTGGTCGACCAGCTGCTCGCCGGCAAGACCCGGCCGATCACCGGCTACCTCATCGGGGTCGCGCTCGCCGGTTTCGGTGGACGCAACCTCTCCGGTGCGCTCAGCCGGCTGGTCGAGCTGGCCGCCGAGCGGCGGGACCGGCAGGTGGCGTACGTGACCGCCGCGGCCCCGTTGAGTGAAGAGGAGGAGCGCCGGTTGGGCGCCAGCCTCTCCGCGATATACGGTCGAGAGGTTTCCGTCAAGCAGACGGTGGACCCCTCGGTTCTCGGTGGCGTGAGCGTACGGGTCGGCTCCGACCTGTACGACGGCACCGTCCTGCGCCGCCTCAACGAGAGCCGCAACGCGCTCGCGAAGCGCTGAGGCGGCAGCGCCGCCCAGTGCCTGTGACATAGACGCCATTCGGACCGGTCGGTACTAGGTATCCCGGGCCCCTGATACTTAAGGAAGCAGAGGATGGCCGAGCTGACCATCTCGACGGAGGAGATCCGCGGCGCCCTGGAGCGCTACGTCTCCTCCTACTCGTCCGAACTCTCCCGCGAGGAGGTCGGCACCGTCGCCGACACCGGCGACGGCATCGCCCACGTCGAGGGCCTCCCCTCGACCATGACCAACGAGCTCCTGGAGTTCGAGGACGGCACGCTGGGTGTGGCGCTGAACCTCGACGTCCGGGAGATCGGTGTCGTCGTTCTCGGTGACTCCGCCAAGCTCGAAGAGGGGCAGCGCGTCAAGCGCACCGGCCGGGTGCTCTCCGTGCCGGTCGGCGACGCCTTCCTCGGCCGCGTGGTCAACGCGCTCGGCCAGCCGATCGACGGGCTCGGCGACATCGCCAACGAGGGCTTCCGCGAGCTGGAGCTCCAGGCCCCGAACGTGATGGCCCGGCAGTCGGTCGACGAGCCGCTGCAGACCGGCCTCAAGGCCGTCGACGCCATGACCCCGATCGGCCGTGGCCAGCGTCAGCTGATCATCGGCGACCGGAAGACCGGCAAGACCACCGTCGCGCTGGACACCATCCTCAACCAGCGGGACAATTGGCGCTCCGGCGACCCGAAGAAGCAGGTCCGCTGCATCTACGTCGCCATCGGCCAGAAGGCCTCCACGATCGCCTCGATCAAGGGCATCCTGGAGGAGGCGGGCGCGATGGAGTACACCACCATCGTCGCCTCCCCGGCCTCCGACCCGGCCGGCTTCAAGTACCTCGCCCCCTACACCGGCTCGTCCATCGGGCAGCACTGGATGTACGGCGGCAAGCACGTCCTGATCGTCTTCGACGACCTGAGCAAGCAGGCCGAGGCGTACCGCGCCGTGTCCCTGCTGCTGCGCCGCCCGCCGGGCCGCGAGGCGTACCCGGGTGACGTCTTCTACCTGCACTCCCGCCTGCTGGAGCGCTGCGCGAAGCTCTCCGACGAGATGGGCGGCGGCTCGATGACCGGCCTGCCGATCATCGAGACGAAGGCCAACGACATCTCGGCCTTCATCCCGACCAACGTCATCTCCATCACCGACGGCCAGATCTTCCTGGAGACCGACCTGTTCAACCAGGGCGTCCGGCCGGCCATCAACGTCGGCACCTCGGTCTCCCGGGTCGGTGGCGCCGCGCAGGTGAAGCCGATGAAGAAGGTCGCCGGCTCGCTGCGGCTCAACCTGGCCCAGTTCCGCGAGCTGGAGGCGTTCGCCGCCTTCGCCTCCGACCTGGACAAGACCTCCCGCGCCCAGCTGGACCGCGGTTCCCGCCTGGTGGAGCTGCTCAAGCAGGCGAACTACTCGCCGTACCCGGTGCAGGAGCAGGTCGTCTCGGTCTGGGCCGGCACCGAGGGCAAGCTGGACGACGTCCCGGTCGGCGAGATCCGTCGCTTCGAGTCGGAGTTCCTGCAGTACCTCCGGCACAAGCACGAGGGTGTCCTGGCGAGCATCGCCGACCACCAGTGGAACGACGACATCATCAACTCCCTGGACTCCGCCATCGCCGAGTTCAAGCAGGTCTTCCTCGGCAAGGAGGACGAGCGGCGGATCAACGACGCGCCGGCCGCGCCGCTCGAGGGCGAGCAGGACCGCGAGACGGTGAGCCGCTTCCGTGACGGCACGGGCGACCGCCCGGCCGAGAAGCGGTAAGGGCTGATTCATGGCGGCCCAGGTTCGCGTTCTTCGCCAACGGATCCGCTCGGCGAAGGGGATGAAGAAGATCACCAAGGCGATGGAGCTCGTGGCGACGAGCCGGATCGCCAAGGCACAGGCCCGGGTGGAGGCGTCCCTGCCGTACGCCCAGGCGGTCACCGGCGTGCTCACGGCGCTGGCGTCCAACGCGCGGATCGACCACCCGCTGCTCACCCCGCGCGAGCGGGTGCGGCGGGCGGGCGTCCTGCTGGTCACCTCCGACCGCGGCCTCGCCGGCGGCTACAGCTCCAACGCCATCAGGATGGCCGAGTCGCTGATCGCCCGGCTGCGGGCCGACGGCAAGGAGCCGGTGCTCTACGTCATCGGGCGCAAGGGCGTCGGGTTCTTCCGGTTCCGCGACCGGCCGATCGAGGCCAACTGGACCGGATTCTCGGAGCAGCCGACCTTCGCCGACGCCCGCGCCGTGGGTGAGACGCTGATCAAGGCGTTCACCGCCGGTGCGGACGACGTCGACGGCGGTGCCGGGGCGGACGGGGTGCTCGGCGTGGACGAGCTGCACATCGTCTACACCGAGTTCCACTCCCTGATGACCCAGACCCCGGTCACCCGGATCATGGGCCCCATGCAGGTGGAGGACCGGCCGCGCTCCGAGGGCGCGCTGCCGGCCTACGAGTTCGAGCCGGACGCGGAGGCGCTGCTCGACGCGCTGCTGCCGAAGTACATCAACACGCGGATCTACGCGGCGTTGCTGGAGTCGGCGGCGAGCGAGTCGGCGGCCCGTCGGCGGGCGATGAAGAGCGCCACCGACAACGCCGAAGAGATGATCGAGAAGTACACGCGTGAGATGAACTCGGCCCGCCAGGCCGGGATCACCCAGGAGATCAGTGAGATCGTCGGCGGCGCGAACGCGCTCGCCGCGTCGGGAAGTGAAGTGTGATGACTGCCCCAGTAGAGACCAAGACGGCCACGGGTCGCGTGGTCCGGGTCATCGGCCCGGTCGTCGACGCCGAGTTCCCGCGCGACGCCATGCCGGCCCTGTTCAACGCCCTGCACGTCAACGTGACGCTCTCCGGCGGCGAGAAGACGCTGACCCTGGAGGTCGCCCAGCACCTGGGTGACAACATGGTCCGCGCCATCTCGATGCAGCCGACCGACGGTCTGGTCCGCGGCACCGACGTGCGCGACACCGGCTCGCCGATCACCGTTCCGGTGGGCGACACGGTCAAGGGCCACGTGTTCAACGCGATCGGCGAGTGTCTCAACCTCACCGAGGGCGAGACGCTCCAGCCCGACGACCACTGGGGCATCCATCGCAAGGCCCCGGCCTTCGCGGACCTGGAGCCGAAGACCGAGATGCTGGAGACCGGCATCAAGGTCATCGACCTGCTCGCCCCGTACGTCAAGGGCGGCAAGATCGGCCTGTTCGGCGGTGCCGGCGTGGGCAAGACGGTGCTCATCCAGGAGATGATCACCCGTGTCGCCCGGAACTTCGGTGGTACCTCGGTCTTCGCCGGCGTGGGGGAGCGCACCCGTGAGGGCAACGACCTCATCGCCGAGATGACCGAGTCCGGCGTCATCGACAAGACCGCGCTGGTCTACGGCCAGATGGACGAGCCGCCGGGCACCCGGCTGCGGGTCGCCCTGTCGGCGCTGACCATGGCGGAGTACTTCCGCGACGTCAAGAAGCAGGAGGTGCTGCTCTTCATCGACAACATCTTCCGCTTCACCCAGGCCGGCTCGGAGGTCTCCACGCTGCTCGGCCGGATGCCGAGCGCGGTGGGCTACCAGCCGACCCTGGCCGACGAGATGGGCGAGCTCCAGGAGCGGATCACCTCCGTCCGGGGCCAGGCCATCACCTCGATGCAGGCGATCTACGTGCCGGCGGACGACTACACCGACCCCGCCCCGGCCACCACGTTCGCCCACCTCGACGCGACCACCAACCTGGAGCGGTCGATCTCCGACAAGGGCATCTACCCGGCCGTGGACCCGCTGGCGTCCTCGTCCCGGATCCTCGCCCCGGAGTTCGTCGGCGCCGAGCACTTCGCGGTGGCGACCGAGGTGAAGCGGATCCTGCAGAAGTACAAGGACCTGCAGGACATCATCGCCATCCTCGGTATCGAGGAGCTCTCCGAGGAAGACAAGATCACCGTGCAGCGCGCGCGGCGGATCGAGCGCTTCCTGTCGCAGAACACCTACGCGGCGGAGCAGTTCACCGGTGTGCCGGGCTCGACGGTTCCGATCGAGGAGACCATCGAGGCATTCAAGAAGATCAGCGAGGGCGAGTACGACCACTTCCCCGAGCAGGCCTTCTTCATGTGCGGTGGCCTGGAGGACCTGGAGCGCAAGGCTGCGGAGCTGATGAAGAGCTGACCTGTCAGCCCTGAACGGAAAAGGCCGCCCCGGCAACGCCGGGGCGGCCTTTCGTCCGTCTTCGGGTGTCGAAGATCGCCGCTGCCCGGTTCCGCGTGGTCGGTGATCATGCCGTACCCGAGGTACCGTCGATCCGCCCACTCACGTGGGCGTCGATCCGCAACGGATCGGCTGCGTGCGCCCGTCTCCTGATCGTGGGCGTGACGAACGGAGATGATCGTGGGTAAGGCCGGCAAGGGCGGAGGCGGGCCGTCCAGATGGGCGGGCGTGCCGCGCTGGGCCCGGGTCTGCACCGTCTTCGGTGCCGTCCTGATGCTGCTCAGCGGCGCGGTGCTGGTCGGCGCCGAGGCGCTGATAGCCCGCTACGAGGGCGCCGTCGGCAAGGCCGACCTCTTCGGCGACCAGGCGGCCGGGGCGAAGGAACGCAAGAGCGACATCAAGGGTCCCCTCAACATCCTGCTGGTGGGCATCGACCCGCGCAGTCCGGAGATGCCGCCGCTGGCCGACTCGGTCATGGTGCTGCACGTGCCGGCGGGGATGGACCGCGCCTACCTCTTCTCCATGCCGCGTGACCTCATCGTGGAGATCCCGGAGTTCAGTCGCGCGGAGTTCGGCGGCGGCACCGACCGGCTCAACGCGGCCATGTCGTACGGCAGCCGGGTGCCCGGCGGCAACCCGGACGCGGCGCGCGGCTTCGAGCTGCTGGCCACGACGGTGCAGAACGTCACCGGCATCACGCGCTTCGACGCCGGCGCGATCATCAACTTCAACGGCTTCAAGAAGATCGTCGACGCGATGGGCGGCGTCGACATGTACATCGAACGCGAGGTGCGCTCCGAGCACCGCGAGCCGGACGGCAAGCACCGCAAGGGCAACCCGAACGGCGAGGGCTACGTCGGCCCGCAGGCGGTCTACAGGAAGGGCAACCAGCACCTCAACGGCTGGCAGGCGCTGGACTACGTCCGACAGCGTTACCCGAAGAACGGCGTCCCCGACGGCGACTACGGCCGGCAGCGCCACCAGCAGCAGTTCGTCAAGGCGATGGCCGGTCAGGCGCTCAGCGCCGACGTGGTGACCAACCCGGTCAAGCTGGACCGGGTGCTGCGGGCGGCCGGGGAGTCGCTGATCTTCAGCGGCCGGGGCCACAGCGTGGTCGACTTCGGCCTGGCGCTCAAGGACATCCGCCCGGAGACGATCCAGATGGTCAAGCTGCCGGGCGGCTCGGTCACCGAGAACGGCAAGTACCGGGGCGAACGTTTCCAGCCGGCCGTGGACGACTTCTTCGCCGCCCTGCAGAAGGGGCAGCTCGACGCGTTCCTGCTGGAGCACCCCGACTTCCAGAACAAGGCGAAGTAGCCGTGGCGCAGGTCTCGCCACCCGCGTTGGGGACGCACCGGCGGCACGACTAGACTTTCGACAATCCGCCGCCGCAGCAAGGAGACAGCGTGGCAAAGCAGCTTCACGTCGAGCTCGTAGCCGTCGAGGAGAAGGTCTGGTCCGGCGAGGCCGAGATGGTCGTCGCCCGCACGACCGAGGGCGAGCTGGGTGTGCTGGCGGGGCACGCGCCCCTGCTCGGCCAGCTTGCCGAGCCCGGCCAGGTGCGCATCAAGCTTCCCGGCGGCGAGCAGGTCTCCTACGAGGTGGCCGGCGGATTCCTGTCGGTGACCGGCGAGGGCGTCACCGTCCTGGCCGAGAGCGCCACTCCGGTGTCCGCCGCGCAGAGCCGCTGAGCCGAAGCGCCGATGGAGATCGTCGAGGGGATCGGAATCGGCGTCGCCGTCATCCTCGGCGCACTTCTGATCCTCTTCGCCCGGCGGGCCGTCGTCACCCGTAGCGGGGGCATCATCCGGCTCGGTGTCCGGACCTCCACGATGCTCGACGGCCGCGGTTGGTCTCCTGGCTTCGGTCGCTTCGTCGGCGACGAACTCCGCTGGTACCGGCTGTTCAGCTTCGCCATCCGGCCCACCCGCGTGCTCTCCCGCAAGGAGTTGGCCGTGGAGCGGCGAAGGCTCCCCGAGGGGCAGGAGCGCCTCTCGATGCCCGCCGACTGGGTCATCCTCCGCTGTACGAGCGAGCACGCTCCGGTGGAGATCGCCATGGCCCGGTCGACCGTCACCGGGTTCCTCTCCTGGCTCGAGGCCGCCCCTCCGGGGGCGGTCTCGCCGCGTATGGCCTCCCAGGACTGGCCCGCCGCCTGACCGTGCCTCGCCGTCGGGGTTTCCGCCGGGGCCCACTCGCTCCGGGCGGTCAGGCTTGATCCCTCCGCGAGCGGGCCCCGGCGGAAACCCTCTCCGTGTTGCGGTCCGTCGGACGGGCGGGGTTCGAGCTTGCACCGTTACCGGTTCGGGGAGGCGACCAGTTCCACCTCGTACCCCTGGTTGTCAGTGAGGTAGGCGGCGTACGTGTCGGTGCCGCCAGCGTGCGGATGGCGGTCGGGGAAGAGCAGCGTCCAACCGTGTGCCGGCGCGGCCTCGACAAGCCGGTCCACGGCCGTCGGCGGGCCTGCGTGGAAGGCCAGGTGGTTGAGGCCGGGAGCCAACCGGTCGTGCCGCCGCCCGCGCAGGGCCGGCGACTGCTCCAGCACCAGGTACGTCGGGCCGAGCCGCCAGGAGCGGCCGGTCGGCCACTCCTGGAACGGCGTCCAGCCCAGCTCGCCGAGCAGCCAGCCCCAGCCGCGTGTGGCGGCGTTCAGATCGGGCACCCAGACCTCGACGTGGTGCAGCGTGCCCACCGGGGTCTCCGGCGGGCACGAGGGCCGTATGGTCAGCGGTTACCGCCGGGCACCCATAGCACATCTCCGTCCGGATTTGCCGTTCTTGACAGGATAAAGAGCAGGTCGGAGAGCCGGTTGAGATACTTTGCCGGGAGCGAGCTGGTCCGATCGGGGTCGTGCGCGACCAGTGCCCACGCCGCCCGCTCGGCGCGCCGGGCGATCGTGCGCGCGACGTGCAGCAGCGCCGCACCCGCGGTGCCGCCGGGGAGGATGAAGGAGTCGAGGTTGCTCAGGCGTGCGTTGTACTCGTCGCACCAGCCCTCCAGACGCTCGACGTACGCCTCGGTGACCCGCAGCGGCGGGTACTTCGGATCGGGTTCGACCGGGGTGGCCAGGTCGGCTCCCACGTCGAACATGTCGTTCTGGATCGACGCCAGGACGGCGCGCAGCTCGTCGTCGAGCTGCCCCAGGGCGAGCGCCACGCCGATAGCGGCGTTGCACTCGTCGACGTCCGCGTACGCGGAGATGCGCGGATCGTTCTTCGGCACCTGCTCGTTGTTGCTCAGCCTGGTCATGCCGGCGTCGCCGGCCTTGGTGTAGATGCGCGTGAGGTGGACGGCCATGACGCACAGCCTACGGACAGCGGACCTGACGATCCCGGAGCGCCCGGGGGGCGCCGCCCTCAGACCGGTCGCAACGGGCCCCGGCGACGCCCGGGACCCGGCGGTCGACGACCTCGACGTCATCCGGGTGCGCGGTGACGCGCGCCTCGCCGGCACGGTGCACGTCGTCGGGGCCAAGAACTCGGCGTTGAAACTGATGGCCGCCGCGCTGCTCGCCCCGGGGCGCAGCGTGATCACCAACGTGCCGCGGATCACCGACATCGCCATCATGGGCGAGGTGCTGCGCCGGCTCGGCTGCGGCGTCCGGTTCGACGCCGACGAACCGGTCGACCCGATGGTCGCGTACGACAGGGTGGCCCGGTCCAGGTCGGTCGTCATCGACGTGCCCGAGCGGCCCGGCGCCGAGGCGGACTACGACCTCGTACGCCGGCTGCGCGCCTCGATCTGCGTGCTGGGCCCGCTGCTGGCCCGCCGGGGGTACGTGCGGGTGGCCCACCCGGGCGGCGACGCCATCGGCTCGCGGGGCCTGGACATGCACGTCTCCGGGCTGACCCGGATGGGCGCCGAGATCTCCGGCGAGCACGGCTTCGTGATCGCGTCGGCGCCGCACGGGCTGCACGGCGCGGAGATCGTGCTCGACTTCCCCAGCGTCGGGGCGACGGAGAACCTGGTCATGGCGGCGGTGCTGGCCCGGGGGCCGAGCCTCATCGACAACGCCGCCCGCGAACCGGAGATCGTCGACATCTGCACGATGCTGAACCAGATGGGGGCGCGGATCTCCGGCGCGGGCACCTCCACCCTGCACATCGAGGGGGTGCCGGGGCTGCGGCCGGTGCGCCACGCCACGGTGGGGGACCGGATCGTGGCCGGCACCTGGGCGTTCGGTGCGGCGATGACCCGGGGGGACGTGACCGTGACCGGCGTGGAGCCGGCGTTCCTGGAGGTCGCGCTCGACAAGCTGGTCTCCGCCGGGGGCCTGGTGGAGACCCGGGGCGACGCGTTCCGGATCCGGATGGACGACCGGCCGAAGGCGGTGGACGTCGTCACGCTGCCCTACCCGGGCTTCGCCACCGACCTGCTGCCGATGGCGATCGGGCTGGCGGCGGTCAGCGACGGGGCCTCCCTGATCACCGAGAACATCTTCGATGGCCGGTTCATGTTCGCCAACGAGATGATGCGGCTGGGCGCGGACATCAAGACCGACGGCCACCACGCCGTGGTCCGGGGCCGGGAGGTGCTCTCCGGCGCGCCCGTACGCGCCACCGACATCCGGGCCGGCGCCGGGCTGATCATCGCCGGGCTCTGCGCCGAGGGGGTCACCGAGGTGTCCCACGTGCACCACGTGGACCGGGGCTACCCCGACTTCGCCGCCGACCTGCGCGCGCTCGGGGTCGAGGTGGAACGGGGGACCGCGCCGCAGGAGCCGGACCTGACCATCTGAGCCGTCGCGCCCGACCGGCACCTCGCCATCCGGGGCTCGGGGATCCCGCCGGGGCCGTCACCTCCGGCCACACGCCTTAGCATCCGTTCAGGCCCGCCGACTAGGGTGCTGGCAGACACTCAATCAGGCGAGGGAGAAGCAGATGGCGGGTCGACTCGCGGTCGTCGGTGCCGGGCTGATGGGCTCGGGCATCGCCCAGGTGGCGGCGCAGGCGGGCTGGCAGGTGACGCTGCGGGACCTGGACGACGCGGCCACCGGGCGGGGCATGGACGGCATCCGGAAGTCGCTGACCAGGTTCGCCGAGAAGGGCCGGATCGAGGCGTCCGAGGTCGAGGCGACGATGGGCCGGATCACCCCCACCACCGACCTGGAGGCGGCGGCAGACGCGGACATCGTGGTCGAGGCGGTCTTCGAGCGGCTGGAGATCAAGCACGAGGTGTTCCGCGCGCTGGACAAGATCTGCAAGGCCGACGCGGTGCTCGCGACCAACACCTCGGCCATCCCGGTGACGCAGATCGCCGCGGTGACCGAGCGCCCGGAGGCGGTCGTCGGCACCCACTTCTTCTCGCCGGTGCCGATGATGAAGCTCTGTGAGCTGGTGCGCGGCTACAAGACCAGCGACGAGACCCTGGCGACGGTGAAGACGTTCGCCGAGGAGATCGGCAAGACCGTCGTGGTGGTCAACCGCGACATCGCGGGCTTCGTCACCACCCGGCTGATCGCGGCCCTGGTCGTCGAGGCGGTCAAGCTCGTCGAGTCGGGCGTGGTGTCGGCCGAGGACCTGGACACCGCCTGCCGCCTCGGCTTCGGCCACGCCATGGGGCCACTGGCCACCACGGACCTGACCGGCGTGGACGTGCTGCTGCACGCCTCGAAGAACATCTACACCGACACGGCGGACGAGAAGTTCTTCCCGCCGGAGCTGCTCCAGCGCATGGTCACCGCGGGCGACCTGGGCCGCAAGAGCGGCAAGGGCTTCTACACGTACTGACGGGCAGCCGGGGGTGCGACGTCCCCCGGCCGCTCAGCGGACCGCCTCCGCCGGCGCGGGGGCGGTCCGTCGCAGCCCGGCGGTGAGCATCAGCGTGGCCGCCAGCGCCGCCGTGGCGAGCAGCGCGACGGCCCAGCCCGCCGGGACCAGGTCCGCGACCGTGCCGGCGAGCACGGCACACAACGCCTGCGCGGCCATCATCCCGTTGTGGTGCAGGCCCAGCACCTGGCCCCGGCTCTCCGCAGGCGAGTGGGCGACCAGCCGCTCCTGCAACGGCAGCCCGGCGGCGAATCCCACCGAGGCGACGACCGCGACCAGCATGGCCAGCGGCAGCGTCGGCGACAGCGCGAAGACCAGGTAGGGCAGGACGAGCAGCAGCCGCAGGGCGGGGACCAGCCGGTTGCGCCGGGCCGGCGGCAGGAACCGTCCCACCACGACGTCGCCCGCCAGCATGCCGAGGGCCGCGGCGGCGTAGAGGAAGCCGGCGCGGTCCCCGGCGTACGGCACGAACAGCGCCTCGCAGCCGACGACCAGGCCGGGCGGCAGCCACAGGTTGAGCAGGAGCGAGCGGCGGCCGGGATCCGTCCACAGTTCCCGGTTCACCCGGAGCGTGCGCCCCACCGTCGTCCGGGCGGTGGCCCGGGCCGGGCGCTCCGAGATCCCGAACCACCCGATTGCCGCCGCCACCGTCCGCAGCACCGCCGCGAGCAGGAACACCTCGTACGGGTCCAGCCAGACCAACAGGACGCCGCCCAGGCCGAAGCCGGCGATCTGCATCGCCCCGACGCTCGTGTTCATGGTGGACCGGCCCAGCACGTAGGCGTCGGCCGGCAGGATGTCGGTGAGCAGCGCCCACCGGGCCCCGGACGTGATCGAGCTGACGTACGCGCCGGTGAAGATGATCGCGAACCGGGCCCACAGCGGCAGGTCGGGCACGGCCTGGAGTGCCGCTCCGGCGGCGACCAGCACGGCGGCGAAGGTCAGCGCCCGGCGGGGCGGCAGGCTGTCCGCGGCCGACAGCAACGTCAGGCTGCCGAGCACGCCGGCGAGGGGCGCGCCGAACATGCTCAGCGCGGTGAGCAGCGCCGAGCCGGTCGACGCGTAGGTCAGCGAGCCCAGCGCCAGTGCCGACGTCGTGTGCGCCGCGATTCCCGCGCAGTTGGCCAGGAACAGGTTACGGAACTCCCGGACCGCGAACAGGTCTGCGTACGTTCTCACGGGCACGAGCGTGTGGGGTGCCGGGTGGATCTCCTAGAGTTACGTCTGGAGGCGAAACATGGCCGTCTGGCAGGTGCCGTCGGATCTCCTCGCGCGCAGCCGCTTCACGGTCTCGCCGATGGTCGACACGGTCGCCGCGCTGCGCGCGCTGTACCACCCGCGTAACCCGTGGCAGCGGGCCTGGCGGGAGCTGCACGTCGCGGCGTTCCTACGGATGCTGGCCGGTCGACCGGTGGCCCGGGCGCTGCTGCCCGCGTCGTTCCACCCCCGGTGGACCGCGGACTTCCTCACCGTCGCGCCCGCCTCGCCGGAACCGACGTTCGCGGCGGAGCTGGCGGCCGTCGGGCGGTTCTCCGACGAGCGGATCCGGACCGACCTGCGCGCCACCCGCCCGGAGCCGCTCGCCGCCGAGTTGCTGGCCGACGGCCTCGCCGGGCAGGTCGTGGAGCTCCTCGACTGGGTCTGGACGCACACCGTCGAGCCGGAGTGGCCGGAGCGGGAACGCCGGCTGCGGGCGGACATCGTGGCCCGCACCGCCGCGCTGAGCACGGGCGGCTGGGCCGGGGTGTTCGCCGACCTCAACCGCAACGTGCGCTGGCTGGGCGACGGCCGGCTCCAGGTCAACGACTACCCGGAGCCGCCGCTGTCGCTGGACGAGGCCGAGCAGCTCGTCTTCCTCCCAGCACACTGCCGTCGGGGCTGGGTGGTCTGGGACAAGCCGACCCGGTTCGGGATGGTGTACCCGGTGCGCGGGATCCTGGTCGATCCCATCTCACCGGCACCCGACGGGCTCGCCCGGCTGATCGGCGCGAACCGGGCCGACATCCTGGCCAGGCTGGACACGCCGCTGAGCACCTCGCAGCTCGGGGTGGTGACCGGGCTGTCCCTCGGCACGGTGAGCGGCCACCTGCGGGTGCTGCTGGACGCGGGCGCCGTCGGCAAGCGGCGGTCCGGGCGCGAGGTGCTCTACTGGCGTACGTCGCTCGGCGACGCGCTCACCGCCGGCGGGTGAGCGGGGTCGCCCGGCCGCCGGCGGTGCGGGCTGCCCGTCCGGGTCAGCCGTCGCGCTTGGTGGTCCAGCGGAACGTGGTCAGGCAGAGCACCAGGCCGATCACGCACCACGCGACGAGGACCAGGGCGACGCGGTCCAGCTCGAACGAGCCGCCGGGCTCGCGGGCGCCGAAGGCCGCCGGCAGGAAGACCGAGCGCAGGCCCTGGCACATCCACTTGAGCGGGAAGATCGCCGCCACCTGCTGCATCCACGTCGGCAGCTCGGTGAAGACGAAGAAGACCCCGGAGATGAACTGGAGCACCAGCGCGACCGGGGTGACCACCGCTGAGCCGCTGCGGGCGGTGCGCGCCAGCGACGAGATGGCGATGCCGCACAGCGTGCAGGCGGTGACGCCGAGCACCGACACCCAGCCGAAGGTCAGCCACTTCGCGGCGGTGGCGGGCAGCTCCAGGTCGAACAGCGCCACGGAGACGGCGAGCAGCAGCACGGTCTCGGCGATGCCGATCGCCACCACCATGATCACCTTGCCGGCGAACCACACCCACTTCGGCATCGGCGTGCCCCGGTAGCGCTTGAGCACCCCCCGGTCCCGCTCGATCGGGATCCAGATACCGAGGTTCTGGAAGCTGACCGTCATCAGGCCGGTGGCGATCATGCCGGTGATGAAGTACTGGGTGTAGCTGACCCCGGGGGCGATCTCGTCGTCGAAGATCGCCGCGAAGATCAGGATCATGATGATCGGGAAGCCCATCGTGAAGACGACGGACTCCCGGCTGCGCAGGAACTGGGTGATCTCCAGCCGGCTCTGCCGCAGGCTGAGGGTGACCGGGCCGGGGCGCCGGGCCGGTGCCGTGGTGGCCGGCGCGGCCGGCTTCGTCGTGGTGGTCATCGGTGTCCGATCATGCGCAGGTAGATGTCCTCCAGGGTCGGCCGGGTCACCGTCAGGCCCGGGACCTCGCCGCCGAAACGCGCCGCCAGCTCCGCCACGAGCGCCGTCGGCGTCGCGCTCTCCGCCGTCCGTCGCGCACCCTCCGGCGTACGCCAGGAGACCGTGGCCAGGGCCTCCCGCCGGTTGCCGAGCTGGTCGGGCGGGGCCACCTCGACCACCCGGCCGCCTGCGATCACGCCGACCCGGTCGGCGAGGGCCTCGGCCTCGTCGAGGTAGTGGGTGGTGAGCACGATGGTGGTGCCGGCGGCGGCCAGGTCGCGGATCAGCTCCCAGAACTCGCGGCGCGCCTCCGGGTCGAAGCCGGTGGTCGGCTCGTCGAGGAAGAGCAGCTCGGGGCGGCCGACGATGCCGAGCGCCACGTCGAGCCGGCGCTTCTGCCCGCCGGAGAGGGTGTGCGTACGCGCCTTGGCCTTGCCGGCCAGCCCGACGCGCTCGACGACCTTGTCCGGATCGTCCGCGTCGGCGTAGAAACCGGCGAAGTGGCGCACCACCTCGGCGACCGTCAGCTCGTCGAACTCGCCGGTGCCCTGGAGCACGATGCCCACCCGGGAACGCCAGTCGGCTGCCGGACGGGCCGGGTCGCTGCCGAGGACGTCGACCTCGCCGGCGTCGCGCCGCCGGTAGCCCTCCAGGATCTCCACGGTGGTGGTCTTGCCGGCGCCGTTGGGGCCGAGGAGGGCGAAGACCTCGCCGCGGTGGACGTCGAGGTCCACGCCCGCCACGGCGACGTTCTCGCCATACGCCTTGCGCAGCCCCCGTACGGAGATCGCCAGCTCGTCATGCATGTGTCAAGTGTGCGACCTGGCCGCGGCGGCGGGCCGGCCGGGGTGTGGTGGTCGCGCCCATGTCGGGTGCTTCGCACCCGGGTTTCCACTCCATGGAGCTGTGTGGTTTTCCACAGCTCTGGTGACTGAACGGTAACTTAGACTCCCGCCATGGACGAGAAGGCTTCCCCCGGCCGGCTGCCCGAGCGCGACCGCCCCTGGGTGATGCGCACGTACGCCGGGCACAGCTCGGCGGCCGCGACGAACGCGCTCTTCCGCCGCAACCTGGCGAAGGGGCAGACCGGACTGTCGGTCGCCTTCGACCTGCCGACGCAGACCGGCTACGACCCCGACCACGAGCTCGCCGCCGGGGAGGTGGGCCGGGTCGGCGTCCCGGTGGCACACCTCGGCGACATGCGGGCCCTCTTCGACGGCATCCCGCTGGCCGACATGAACACGTCCATGACCATCAACGCGCCGGCCATGTGGCTGCTCGCCCTCTACGGCACCGTCGGCGCGGAGCAGGGCGCCGAGCTGTCCCGCTGCTCCGGCACCACCCAGAACGACATCATCAAGGAGTACCTCTCCCGGGGCACCCACATCTTCCCGCCGGCGGCGTCGCTGCGGCTGACCGCCGACGTCGTGGCGTACACGCTGCGCGAGATGCCCCGCTGGAACCCGGTGAACATCTGCTCGTACCACCTGCAGGAGGCCGGCGCGACGCCGGTGCAGGAGGTCGGCTTCACGCTCTCCACCGCCGTCGCCGTGCTCGACGCGGTCCGCGACTCGGGCCAGGTGCCCGCGGACCGGATGGGCGACGTCGTGCAGCGGATCTCCTTCTTCGTCAACGCCGGGGTGCGCTTCGTCGAGGAGATCGCCAAGATGCGCGCCTTCGGTGCGCTCTGGGACGAGATCACCCGCGAGCGCTACGGGGTGCGGGACCCGAAGCAGCGGCGGTTCCGCTACGGCGTGCAGGTCAACTCGCTGGGCCTGACCGAGGCGCAGCCGGAGAACAACATCCAGCGCATCGTGCTGGAGATGCTCGGCGTGACCCTCTCCCGCGACGCCCGCGCCCGCGCCGTCCAGCTGCCCGCCTGGAACGAGGCGCTCGGCCTGCCCCGGCCGTGGGACCAGCAGTGGTCGCTGCGGATGCAGCAGGTGCTCGCGTACGAGTCGGACCTGCTGGAGTACCCGGACCTGTTCGAGGGCTCGCACGTGATGACCGCGCTGGTCGACGAGATCGTCGCCGGCGCCCGGGTCGAGCTGGAGAAGGTGCTGGAGATGGGCGGCGTGGTGGCCGCCGTCGAGTCCGGCTACCTCAAGAGCGCGCTGGTCGCCTCGCTGGCCGAGCGGCGTCGCCGGATGGAGTCCGGCGCCGACGTGGTGGTGGGCGTCAACCGGTTCACCGAGACCGAACCGTCGCCGCTGACCGCCGCCGGCGCCGAGTCCGTCGAGCAGGTCGACCCGGCCGTCGAGGCGGCGGCCACGGCCTCCGTACGCCGGTGGCGAGCCGGTCGGGACGACGCGGCGGTCGACGCCGCGCTGGCCCGGCTGCGCGCGGACGCCGCGACCACGACGAACCTGATGCCCGCGACGCTTGAGTGCGTGCGGGTCGGGGTGACCACCGGCGAGTGGGCCGGGGCGCTGCGTCAGGTCTTCGGCGAGTACCGGGCGCCCACCGGCCTGACCGGGGCCGCCGGGGCCGGTGGCGACGCGACCCTGGTCGCCGTCCGGGAGCGGGTCACCGCCACCGCCCGCGAGCTGGGTAGCGGCCGGCTGCGGCTGCTCGTCGGCAAGCCGGGGCTCGACGGGCACTCCAACGGCGCGGAGCAGATCGCGGTACGCGCCCGCGACGCCGGCTTCGAGGTCATCTACCAGGGCATCCGGCTGACCGCCGGGCAGATCGTCGCCGCCGCCGTGGAGGAGGACGTGGACCTGGTGGGCCTCTCGGTGCTCTCCGGCTCGCACCTGGCGGCGGTGCCGGCGGTGCTGGACGGTCTGCGCGCCGCCGGCCGGGCGGACCTGCCGGTGGTGGTCGGCGGGATCATCCCGGCCGGCGACGCCGAGCAGCTCCGCGCCGCCGGGGTGGCCCGGGTCTTCACGCCCAAGGACTTCGCCCTGACCGGGATCATCGACGAGCTGGTCACCGTGGTGCGGGAGGCCAACGGCCTGCGCTGAAGGAGGGCCCCCGGCGAGGAGGTGCGTCGCCAGGGGCCCTGTCCGTCGAATGGTGCGGCCTCGCCCGGGGTACGCGCCGACCCGGCGCGCCCCGTGCCCGGTCAGCGGCTGACGTAGGTCATGCAGTCGGCCATGTCGTTGTCGGGACCGACCTTGATCGACGGCGCGTGGCATTCGAGCTGCTCGTTGTGTCGGCAGTCCGCGCGCTGACAGGCGCCGACCTGTGCGGTCATGCCGCCGTCCACCCCGCCACGCACCGACGGCATCTCGATGAAGGTGTGGCAGTGCGCGTGGTCCGGGCTGCCGATGGTGATGGCGAAGGCGTGGCAGTCGTTGGTGTGGTTGTACGAGCACGCCGCCACGACACATTCCTGGACGCGGGGCATCTCCACTGCTGCGGTCATGGTGACCTCCTATAGAGTCTTGCCCCGATTTTAGGCTTTTGTAGGTTTTGCCGAACCCGGTTCAGCCCACCCCGAGCACCTCCGACAGCGGAGCTGGCTCAAGGCCACGCTCGGCGAGCCCGGCCAGGATGTGTGGCAGCGCCTCGTCCGTCATCGGCGCGTTCGCCTCCGTCACGTGCAGGACGATCACCGAACCGGGACGCACCCCGTCCAGCGCCGCCCGCACCACCGGCCGCCAGGACTTCGCGAACGGGTCCCCGCTGACCACGTCGCCGTCGACCACCGTCACCCCCAGCGGGGCCAGCGCGGCCAGCGCCTTCCGGTCGTGGCACAGCCCGGGGAAGCGGAAGTACCGGGTCTGTCGCCCCCCGTACGCGGCCACCACGTCGAACGTCCGGGCCACGTCCGCGGTCATCTCCCGCTCCGCGATGCGGGGCAGGCCGTAGCAGTCCGGGGTGAAGGCCAGGTGCCCGTACGTGTGGTTGGCCAACTCGAACCGCGGGTTGCCGGCGATCCTGCGGGTCACGTCCGGGTACTGCTCCACCCACTTGCCGGTGAGGAAGAAGGTGGCCGGCACCCGATCCCGCTCCAGCAGGTCGATGATCTTCAGGTTCGCGTACGACCGCACGGCACCGCTGCGCAGCTGGTACCGCATCGCGTCCGTCATGTCGGCGTCGAAGGTGAGCGCGACCTTGTTCCCCGTACGCGGCCCGTGGTCGACGACGGGCGGCCTGGTCCCGACCGGAGTCGCGCCGGGGACCGTCGCCGCGGGCGCGGCAGGGTCCGTGACCGTCGGCTGCGGGGCGGGGTCCGCGGTCGTCGGTTGCGGGGCGGGTGAGGTCTGCGGGGCTCGGCCCCCTGCCGCGACGCGGACGATGCCGGCACTGGCCGGCGTACGCACCGGTGCCGGGGCGGCGAGGAGGGCCGCGGCGGCGACCACGGCGGCGACGGTCGCGACGAGCGGAACGCGGGGGATCTTCACGTGCACCGGGAGATGATGTCAGCGCCCGACAGTTCCTGTGTGCCCGCCGTGGGGTGGTTGCGCTGCGTCGTGTGGCCGCCGTGGGGTGGATGTGCGGTGCGTCGTGGTGGGGGCGGTGCGTCCGTGGGGTGGGTGTGCGGTGCGTCGTGGGGTGGGTGTGGCCCGCCGTGCCCCGCTCCGCCCGGGGTCGATCATGCAGCTGTGGTGGGCGTCGTGCCCTGAATTGCGCCCTTCTTTGGGCGCCACAACTGCATGATCGACGCCTGCCGGCCTGCCGGCCTGCCCGCCTGCCCGCCTGCCCGCCTGCCCGGGTGCTCGGGGAGACCTTGGTAGGTAAGGGCCCCCTGAGGGGCGTTTACCTGCCAAGATCTCGGAGGTGCCGGCGGGGCCGGTGCGCCGGTTGTGTTCCAGCAGCGTCCGTCCTCGGGTTGGGGCACCGTGGAGCAGATCACCGACCCGGAGTACTCGACGACGGCGTTCCTGAAGGGCCTCAAGCAGGTCGACGGGTGGCAGGACATGCCCCTGACGAAGGCGGCGCAGACCGTGCAGGTGTCGGCGTACCCGGACCACTACGCCCAGTGGGAGCAGATGGCCGCCGACCTCGTCGCCGAGCACTGGAACAGCTGACCCGTACCCCCGTGGTGAGAACCAACGCCCGACTGGCCGGACCCCGCACCTCGGGGCCCCGGCCAGTTCGGCGTCTGGACGGCCTGTGCGTGCCGTGCAGGCCCGGTGTGGTCCGCCGCGCTCCGGTTGCGGGTCCCGGCGAGGATGGGGCCATGTCTGCGTGGAACAAGTGGCGGGGCCGTCTGGGCGCGGTCCTCGGTGCGGTCGGGCTCTCGGTGTTCATACCGGTCGCGGCCTGGGCGTCGTCGGGCAGCGGCGAGATCGTGGTGCGGGCGGGACAGAACGCACGCCCCGCCAAGGCCGGGTTCGGTGGCTTCGACTGCTGCCTGATCGTGTTCTTCGGCATCGGTCTGCTGGTGGTGCTGCTCATCAAGCTCGCCCGCAACCGCCCCCCAGACTGACACCGCCACCGCCACCGCCCACCCGCCCTACCGTTGCACGTCTCGTTGATCGTGAAGTTCGACCACGCTCGGCGTCCGATTCTTTCGCCGCGCACGCTTCCCGCTGACTGCCGTGCCGCGAAACCTGTGCAGACGGTGCAGGTGTCGGTGTACCCCGACCACTACGCCCAGTGGGAGCAGCAGGCCGCCGACCTCGTCGCCGAACACTGGAACAGCTGACAGCAATGAATGAACGCCGCTGGCCGGCACCCCACCCGGGGTGCCGGCCAGACGCATGTCCGGAGTCGTCAGACGCGGAAGCCGGCGGCCCGGGCCGCCTGACGTTCCCGGCGGCGGTCGGAGCGGCGGCGCAGGAACCAGAAGAGGAAGGCGACGAGGCCGAGCAGGAACGCCAGCACCAGCACCGGCAGGATGATCGCCACCACCGACATGACCACGCTGGTGGCGTCCTCGGCGGTGCTGGCCACGGGAGCGCCGACGCCGGCCGTGGTCGCGTTGATGACCGGTCGGGCGGCGGACTTCAGCAGGTGCACGCCGAGGGCGATGACCACCCCGGTCACCACGGGGACCCATTCGTTCGACGAGAAGAAGCTGCCCGGGTCGCTGACCGTCACCGTCTCCGACGACGAGCCCGCGCCGAACGCCAGGCCGCCGGCGGTCGGCCGGACCACGGTCTGCACGACGTCGTTGACGTGGTCGACCACCGGCACCTTGTCGGCGACGACCTCGACGACCAGCAGCACGGCCAGGATCGCGATCACCCAGCCGTTGCCCAGCCACTGCCATCCGCCGGGCAGGTCGATCACGCTGGTGTAGCGGGCCAGCAACCCCATGGTGAGCAGGGGAATGTATGCGTTCAGCCCCGCCGAGGCGGCGAGTCCGGTACCGGTGAGAACTTCGAGCACCGTCTCAGCATGGCACCGGCACGCCAGTGCCGCTCGCTGGCGTGGGCCGGCGTCTCGGCTACCCTCGTCGGGTGCGGTTGGTCATTGCGAAGTGCTCGGTGGACTACGTCGGACGGCTCTCGGCGCACCTGCCGCCGGCCACCCGGTTGCTCATGGTGAAGGCGGACGGGTCGGTGTCGATCCATGCCGACGACCGGGCGTACAAGCCGTTGAACTGGATGAGCCCGCCCTGCCGGTTGGAGGAGGCCCCCGGCGTCTGGCGGGTCGTCAACAAGGCGGGCGAGGAACTGCGGATCACCCTGGAGGAGATCTTCCAGGACACCTCGTACGAGCTGGGCGTCGATCCGGGCCTGCGCAAGGACGGTGTGGAGGCGCATCTCCAGGAGCTGCTGGCGGCCAACCCGGAGACCCTCGGCGAGGGCTTCACGCTGATCCGCCGGGAGTACATGACGGCCATCGGCCCGGTGGACCTGCTCTGCCGCGACGCCGCGTCCGGCACCGTCGCCGTCGAGGTGAAGCGCCGGGGCGAGATCGACGGCGTGGAGCAGCTCACCCGCTACCTGGAACTGCTCAACCGGGACCCGCTGCTCGCCCCGGTCGCCGGGGTCTTCGCGGCGCAGGAGATCAAGCCGCAGGCCCGCGTGCTCGCGATGGACCGGGGCATCCGCTGCGTGGTCGTGAACTACGACAGGCTGCGCGGCATCGAGCGCGACGAGCTGACCCTCTTCTGAGGCGCCGCCCGCACTCCTCCCGCCCGCTCCGTCCGACGGTGGCAAGGGGGGACCGGCCTGTCCGGGCGTCAGCGGGGCGGATCCGCCGGACCGTCCGCGCGGACGGCGATCAGCGACTTGGGCAGGCCGGCCACCCGCTCGACGAGGATCCGCGAGTCGGGGAAGTAGTGCCGCATCTGCGAGCGGTCGAGCAGTTCCGTCCAGAGCACCTGGTGGATGGCCGCCTCGTGGGTGCGGGTCGGCTTGTGCCCGAGCGGCCAGCGGCGGGCGAAGGCGGTCCGCAGCCGTACGGGCAGGAACTGCATCCCCGGCGCGATCCAGTGCGGCTCGATGGGGAAGTAGCGGTAGGGCGTCTGCACCCAGTGCCGGTCGCCGAGGCCGCGTACGGCGTCGGCGAACCGCAGTCGCCGCTCGTGCCCGCCGACGTGTTCCAGCACGGAGTTGGAGAAGACCAGGTCGTAGCGGCGAGAGGTGATCCGGGCCGGCAGTTCGCAGGCGTCGGCGCGGTCGACCTCCGCCCACTCGGGGACGTCCGTGGGCGGCCGTTCCAGGTTGACCACGTGCACGCGCGCCGGCCGCACGTCGGCGCGGGTCCAGGTGCCGAGCCGGCCGCCCAGGTCGATGACGTGCATCTTCTCCAGGTCGGGGAAGGTCCGGGCCAGCCAGTCGGCGCGGCGACGGCGCTGCCGGGCACTCCACGACCGGTCGCTGTCGACGAGGTGGAAGCGCAATAGATGGGGGCGCATTTAACGCAATGTACCGCTCCCACCACGTTGGACACACGCGAGGGCGTTCGTGATCGGTTATCCGACACTCACCTGCCGTACATGACCTTGATGGCCTTCACGAGGCGGGCGACGTCGGCCGGCGTCCGCTCGAATGTCGTCGAGGGCAGCAGCGACCGGGCCCGCCGCCGGGTGATGGCCTTGGCGCGGCTGAACTCCCGCAGCCCGTCCTCGCCGTGGATGCGCCCGAAACCGGAGTCGCCGACGCCGCCGAAGGGCAGTGTGGACATCCCGGCGAAGGTCAGCGCCGAGTTCACCGAGGCCATGCCCGAGCGCAGCCGCCGGGCGATCGCCACCGCGCGCCGCCGGCCGAAGACCGAACCCCCCAGGCCGTACGACAGGGCGTTGGCCCGGTCGACGGCCTCGTCGGCGTCGCGGACCCGGTTGATGGTCAGGGTCGGACCGAACGTCTCCTCGCGTACGGCGGCGGAGTCCTCCGGCACGTCCACCAGCACGGTCGGCCGCACGTACGGCGCCTGGACCGCGTCCGCGCCGCCGAGCACGGCCCGGCCGCCCCTCGACAGCGCGTCGTCGATGTGCCGGCGGATCACGTCGAGTTGGCTCGGCATGGTGATCGGGCCGATGTCCGCGTCGTCCGGCCCGACGGTCAACCGGCCGGCCCGCTCGACCACCTTGCCGACGAAGGCGTCGAAGACCGGCTCGACCGCGTAGACGCGTTCGATGCCGATGCAGGTCTGGCCGGCGTTGGTCATCGCGCCCCAGACGCACGCCTCGGCGGCGGCGTCCAGGTCGGCGTCGGCGTCGACGATCATCGCGTCCTTGCCGCCCGCCTCCAGCAGCACCGGCGTCAGCGACTCGGCGCAGGCCGCCATCACCTTCCGGGCGGTCGCCGAGGAGCCGGTGAAGGCCACCTTGTCGACCCCGGAGCGGCAGAGCGCCGCCCCGACGTCGCCCAGGCCGTGCACCGCGGTGAACACCGGCTGCTCCGGCACCACCTCGGCGAACGTGTCGACCAGCCACTGACCGACGGCGGGGGTGTATTCGCTGGGCTTCAGCACGACCGCGTTCCCCGCCGCCAGCGCGTAGGCGGCCGAGCCGATCGGCGTGAAGACGGGGTAGTTCCAGGGGCCGATCACGCCGACGACACCGTACGGCTGGTATTCGAGGTGCGCGGAGAACTCGGCCAGGACGAGCCGCGAGCGGACCTGGCGGGGACCGAGCACCCGGCGGGCGTTGCGGGCCGCCCAGTCGACGTGCTCGACGGCGGAGACCACCTCGACGACGGCGTCGGCGACCGGCTTTCCGCCTTCGGCGTGCACCAGCTCGGCGATCTCCTCGATCCGCTGGGCGAGCAGGGCGCGCCAGCGCAGCAGCCGCTCCCGGCGCGCGCCGGAGCCGAGCGCGACCCACCACTCGCCGGCCTCGCGGGCCCGTTCGACGGCGCGGGCGACGTCCTCGGCGCTGGCGACCGGCAGGCGCCCGGCCTCCGCGCCCGTCGCGGGGCTCGTCGAGACCAGCCGCCCGTCCTCGATGACCGGGATACCCGGGACACGCACAGCCGTCATGACGGAAGTCTAGACCCGAGAACTACTCGCCGGTAGGGCCGCGGGCGTCGGTCCCGTCCGCCGGACCGGCCGCGCGGAAGCGTCCCCGGCCTCCCCGAACGCCCGTCCCGGTCGGGTCGTCGACGACGGCGGCCGCGCGCCGCCGGAGGGCCCCGGACGCCGCGGGCGGACCCGGTGGGCCGCGTCGTGGAACCGGGACCGGGTGGACGGCCGCCGGCCGGGCTTGTGATGATTCCTTCGCCGATGCGCGCCGAACCGCCGAACGCGGGATGTCCGGCCGGGGGCGCGGAGGTGACCATGCGGCGGTGGAGGGCGACTACCCTCTGATGGCAGGCTGGCGCACAGGGTGACCGTGCGGGGTGGAGGCGGACTGTCCATGGAGGAGCATCCGGAACTGAGACCGTTGTTGACGGTGGCCGGTGGGTCGATGCGGGGGCTGAGCGTCCGCGTCGGCCCCGAGCGGCAGGTCATCGGTCGGGCGCCGACCGCCGACATCGTGGTGCACGACGCCCACCTGAGCCGCCGGCACGCCGAGGTCTGGCTGACGGGCGAGGGGGCGGCCCTGGCGGACCTGGGCTCCACCAACGGCACCTGGCTGAACGACCGGCGGATAACCGGCGTGGAACGGCTGGCCGACGGGGACGTGATCCGGCTCGGCCGCACCGAGCTGCGCGTCTTCGATCCCGGTGTGGCGCGGACCGATCCCGTCGGGTTCAGCTTCAACACGCCGCGCCGGGACCGCCGCCCGACCCTGCCGCTGCCGATCGCGGCGCCGGCCGCACCGGGTGTCCACGCGCCGCCACCCGTGGCGGTCGCGGCGGTGCTGCCCGCCCCGTCCTGACCGGGCGGCGGCGGGTGCCGGCCCACACCTGCCGGCACCGCAAAGTGGCGGGGAGGCCCATGGACCCGCCCCGCGCCGCCGTGGCAACATCCGGCGGGTGGAGACCGGACAGCGGCTGGTGTCGGCGAACGGAATCACCCAGGCGGTACGGGTGGCCGGGCCGCCGGACGGCGTTCCCGTACTGCTGGTCCACGGCAACTGCTCGTCGGCGGCCTTCTGGGAGCCGTTGGTGCGACGGCTGCCGGCCACCCTCCGCGTGGTGGCGCCCGACCTGCGCGGCTACGGGCTCACCGCCACCGCCCCGGTGGACGCCACCCGGGGCCTGGGCGACTTCGTCGACGACGTCGCCGCGCTGCTCGACGATCCGTCCCTCTTCGCGCCCGGCGCCCGGCCCGTCGTCGTCGGCCACTCGCTCGGTGGCGGGGTGGCCATGCGGCTGCTCGTCGACCACCCCGACCGGGTGGGCGCGCTGCTGCTCGCCGCGCCCGTCTCGCCGTACGGCTACGGCGGCACCCGGGACCTGACGGGCACGCCGACCACGCCCGACTTCGCCGGGACCGGCGGCGGCACCGCCAACCTGGACTTCGTCAGGCGGCTGGCCGCCGGCGACCGGGACGCGGACGCGCCGACCAGCCCCCGCGCGGTGCTGCGGGCCAGCTACGTGGCGGACCCGGCGTCGCTCGGCGACGACGAGGAGCTGCTGCTGGACAGCCTGCTCTCCACCGCGACCGGCGACGACAACTATCCCGGTACGGCGGCGCCCTCGGCGAACTGGCCCGGCACCGCCCCGGGCCGACGCGGCGTGCTCAACGCCCTCTCCCCGGCGCACTTCCGCGTTGCCGACGAGCTGGTCGCCGTGGCCGGCAAGCCGCCGATCACCTGGATCCACGGCGACGCCGACGTGATCGTCTCGGACACCGCGATGATGGACCTGGCCCACCTGGGCTCGCTGGGCGTGCTGCCCGGCTGGCCGGGGGAGACGGCCTGCCCGGCGCAGCCGATGGTGGGGCAGACCCGTGCGGTGCTGACGCGGTACGCGGCGGCCGGCGGGGCGTACCGCGAGGTGCTGCTGCCCGGCTGCGGGCACAGCCCGCACCTGGAGCGGCCGACCGAGTTCGTCGCCGAGCTGCTGAGCCTGGCGGACGCGGTGCGCCGGCCGACGGAGTGAGCCTGGCGGGCGCGCCGGGCGACGGGCGGGTCGACCGGCCCCGCGGCGGGCGCGCGCAGCCCCGCTGGGCTCGTGAAATTTCCCACGGCGCCTCGACAACCCAGCGTCACGTGGCAGACTCGCGCGCATAAACTTAATGGTCGTTCACGCGACCGTGCGGAACATCGAGGAGGCTGGTCGTGGCGCGCGATTTCACCAGCGTGGGCGTTGTGGGGCTGGGCACCATGGGTGCCGGCATCGTCGAGGTCTTCGCGCGCAACGGGGTCGACGTCGTCGCGGTGGAGGTCTCCGAGGGCGCGTTGGAACGCGGTCGGGCCATCCTCACCGGGTCGACGGACCGGGCCGTGGCCAAGGGCAAGCTCGCCGAGGCCGACCGGGACGCGCTGCTGAGCCGCGTACGGTTCGCCGTCGGGATGGACGCGCTGCACTCGGTGGACCTGGTCATCGAGGCGGTGCCCGAGCACCTGGACCTGAAGCAGCGGATCTTCGCCGAGCTGGACCGGGTCTGCAAGCCCGAGGCGATCCTGGCCACCAACACGTCGTCGCTCAGCGTCACCGAGATCTCGGTCGCCACCACGCGGCCCAACCAGGTGATCGGCATGCACTTCTTCAACCCGGCCCCGGTGATGAAGCTGGTCGAGGTGGTCCGGACGGTGGTCACCTCCAGTGACGTGGTCGCCGACGTCGAGGCCCTGTGCAAGCGGCTGGGCAAGGTCGACGTCACCATCAGCGACCGGGCCGGATTCATCGCCAACGCGTTGCTCTTCGGCTACCTCAACCACGCCGTCGGGATGTTCGAGGCGCACTACGCCACGCGCGAGGACATCGACGCCGCCATGAAGCTCGGCTGCGGTCTGCCGATGGGTCCGCTGGCGCTGATGGACCTGATCGGTCTGGACACCGCGTACGAGATCCTCGACACCATGTACCGGCGCGGCGGGCGGGACCGCCGGCACGCCCCGGTGCCGTTGATCAAGCAGATGGTCACGGCGGGGCTGCTCGGCCGCAAGTCCGGTCGGGGCTTCTACACCTACGAGCGGCCGGGCTCCCCGGTCGTCGTAGCCGACGAGCAGACGCCGGTGGCGACGGAGGCCGCGCTCGCCGACGGCGCCCGCGGCATCGCGAAGGTGGGCATCGTCGGCTCCGGGACGATGGCCACCGGCATCATCGAGGTCTTCGCCAAGGCCGGCTACGAGGTCGTCTCGGTGACCCGGGGCGCGGAGAAGTCCGCCAAGGTCTTCGAGGCCGTCAGGACCTCGCTCAACAAGGGCGTGGTACGCGGCAAGCTCGGCGAGGCCGACCGCGACGCGGCGCTCGGCCGGATCAACTGGTCGGCCACCCTGGAGCACCTCGCGGACGTCGACCTCGTCGTCGAGGCCGTGGTCGAGGAGCTCAGCGTCAAGAAGGCCCTCTTCGCCAGCCTCGACGAGATCTGCAAGCCGGGCGTCGTGCTCGCCACCACCACCTCGTCGCTGCCGGTGATCGACGTCGCGATGGCCACCCAGCGGCCCGCCGACGTGGTGGGGCTGCACTTCTTCAACCCGGCGCCGCTCATGCCGCTGGTCGAGGTGGTGGAGACCATCCGCACCTCGACGGAGACCACCGCCACCGCCCGCGCCGTCTGCGCCGCGCTGGGCAAGACGGGCGTGGTCTGCGGCGACCGGTCCGGCTTCATCGTCAACGCGCTGCTCTTCCCGTACCTGAACGACGCCGTGAAGATGCTGGAGGCGAGCTACTCCACCGCCGACGACATCGACCACGCCATGAAGCTGGGCTGCGGCTACCCGATGGGTCCGTTCGAGCTGCTCGACGTGGTCGGCCTGGACGTCTCGCTGGCCATCCAGCGGGAGCTCTACCTGGAGCTGCGCGAGCCGGGCTTCGCGCCCGCCCCGCTGCTGGAGCACCTGGTCACGGCCGGCTACCTGGGCCGCAAGAGCGGCCGGGGCTTCCGCGACCACACCGGTCGATGAACGGGGTCAACACCGTACGCCGGTGACGGCGTCTGGTGGGTGTGACCTTCGAGGAGTACGTCAGCAGCCGGGGCCCGGCCCTGATCCGGCTGGCCCGGCTGCTGACCGGGAACGAACATCGGGCCGAGGACCTCACCCAGGACGTCCTGGCCCGCGCGTACGTGCACTGGCGGAGGATCGCCCGGGCGGACCGGCCGGACGTGTACGTGCGCCGGATGCTCGTCAACGCCAACAACTCCTGGTGGCGCCGGCGCGTGAACCGGGAACTGGCCACCGCTGACTTCGCCGAACGACCCCAGCACGGCGACCTGGGCGGCGAGACCGCCGACCGGGACGCCGTGTGGCGGCTCATCCTCGGGCTGCCGGACCGCCAGCGGGCGGTGCTCGTGCTGCGCTACTACGAGGACCTCGACGACGCCACCATCGCCCAGATCCTCGGCTGCTCGCCGGTCACCGTCCGCACCCATGCCATGCGGGCGCTCAACCATCTCCGGGAGCGCTGCGGCGTCCCGACGACGAACGGGAGCCGGCCGTGATCGACCTCGACGAACGGATCGTACGGACGCTGCGGGAACGCGCCGGGGGAACGGTGGACACCGACCGGCTCACCGCGCGGGCGGTGGCCCTGGGGCGTGCCCGCCGCCGACGTCGCCGCATCGGCGCGGCCAGCGCGCTGGGGGTCGTGGCCCTGCTCGGGTCCGCCGCCGTGGGCGCTCTCGGGCCGGTACCCGGGCCGCGGTGGCCGGGCGCCGAGCCGACGGTCGCCGTCGCCGCGCCGGCCCGGGTGCCCGGGGTGCCCGGCGCCGCCGCCCGGCCCGACCTCGTCGGCAACGACCCGCAGCTGCTGCACTTCACCGTGGACCCGGCCCGGGCCCGCTGGCTCACCTGGCAGTCCATCGCCGGGGCGGAGGGCGCCCGTCTCGACCTCGGCGGTGGCCGGCAGGTCGCGTTCGACCTCGCCCGGACGGTGACGGCGGTGGAGGACATGCGCCACGAGGGGATGACCTACCCGGCCGCGTCGGCGGGCGCCGACGCGTTCGACGGTCAGGTACGGCAGGTGCCCTCTCCCGGGCCGGGCGCGCAGCCCGGGTGGTTCCTGCGCTGGCAGCCGGTGCCCGGGCTCTACGCCCGGGTGTACACCGTGGCCGACGACGACTCGGTGCTGCGGGCGGCACAGTCGGCGCTGCGTCTCGACGCGGCGCACCGGTGCGCGTCCCCGCTGCGGCTGGGCGCGCTGCCGCCGGACGCCTGGCTCGCCGGCTGTGCGGTGAACGCGGTCGGCTTCCCGGATTCGCTCGACGTCGTGCTGCGCGTCGCCCGACCCGGCGGGCGCTGGATGCAGGTGCGGTTGGAGCACCACCGCGAGATGGCTGGCAGCCGTGCCGAGGGAAACCGGACGATCGGCGACCGGGCGGCCTACCTCTACCCGAAGGGGGACGAGCTGGAGCTGCTCGGCTTCCGGAAGGCGCACCTGACGGCCCGGTTCGGCTGGCCGAGCCACGGCTTCACCGAGGCGGACGCCGCCGTCGTGCTGGGCGGGTCGCGGGTCGCCGCCGACCTCGCCGACCCGCGCACCTGGGACTGACCGCGGTCGGCGGGGCCGGCCCGAGCGCCCCCGGGCCGGCCCCGCCGTCGGCCCGTACGCTTGGCAAGCGTGAGCCCCCGTCGCAACCGACCCCGCCGCGATGACGCCGCGCACCTCGACCCCGACCGGGCCCGCCAGGGCGTCGCCTCGGTGCAGCAGTGGCGCGACGGCGACTGGCAGGTACGCGGGATCAGCGGTGGCGCCTCCACCAAGACATACCGCTGCCCCGGTTGCGACCAGGAGATCCGGCCCGGGGTGGCGCACCTCGTGGCGTGGCCGGCGGACGGGCGGGGCGACCTGACCGACCGCCGGCACTGGCACAGCGGGTGCTGGCGGGCCCGGGACCGGCGCGGGCCGGCCGTGCAGCGCGGCCGTGGCGCTCCCCGGTACGGCTGAGCGATCTGGATCACGCTGTCTGCGCCCCGCCCGGCGGTTCCCGCGCGCACCGGCCAGACTGGTGGGGTGAGCACACCGATCCGCGCGTCCTCCATCCTGCCCGGGCACCGCGAGGACATCGAGCTGCACACCGCCGACGGCCTGCGGCTGGTCGGCGAGCTGGCCCGTCCGCTGGACCGTGAGCCGGTGGGCACCCTCGTCTGTCTGCATCCGCTGCCGACGCACGGCGGGATGATGGACAGCCACGTGTTCCGCAAGGCGGCGTGGCGACTGCCGGCCCTGGCCGACCTGGCGGTGCTCCGCTTCAACACCCGGGGGACCAGCAGCCTGCGCGGCACCAGCGAGGGGGCCTTCGACAACGCGGTCGGCGAGCGCTTCGACGTCGCCGCCGCGATCGAGTACGCCGAGTTCCACGAGCTGCCGAACGTCTGGCTGCTCGGCTGGTCGTTCGGCACCGACCTGACCCTGAAGTACGGCTGCGACCCGGCCGTCGTCGGGGCGATCCTGCTCTCGCCGCCGCTGCGCTTCTCCGCCCCTGCGGACCTGGAGCACTGGGCGGAGTCCGGCAAGCCGCTGACGGCGCTGGTGCCCGAGTTCGACGACTACCTGCGCCCCGACGAGGCCCGGGAGCGCTTCGCGGCGGTGCCGCAGGCCGAGGTGGTCGGGGTGCCCGGCGCCAAGCACCTCTGGGTCGGCGACGCCGAGACCGTGCTGGACGAGGTGGTCCGCCGGGTCAACCCGGCCGCCGCCGTGCCGCTGCCGACCACCTGGGACGGCCCGATGGAGACCGGCGACGTCAGCGCGTACGCCGACCGCACGGTCGCCTCCTTCGCGGACCGCCCGGTGCCCGGCCCGCCGGCCGGCCAGGCCGGCTGACCCGGTCTCCGCCCCGCGGACCCGACCGGTCTCCGCCCCGCGGATTCGGCGGGTCGGTTCACGGCGACCGGGCGGGTCCGGTCGGGGTCAGCGGGACTCCTGCCGGGGCAGGACCACCTCGCGCAGGATGAGCTGGAGCGCGGCCACCGTCGGGATCGCGATCAGCGCGCCCACCACGCCCAGCAGGGAGACCCCGAGCAGGGCGGCCACCAGGGCGGCCACCTCGTTGACCGACACCGACCGCCGCATGATCTTGGGATAGATCAGGTAGTTCTCCACCTGCTGGTAGATCAGGAAGAACACCGCGCAGGCGATGCCGACCGGCAGGTCCGTGGCGAACCCGACCAGGCTGACGATCACCGCGCCCAGGGTCGCGCCGATCTGCGGGATCAGGTCCGTCACCGCGACCACCACCGCCAGCGCGAACGGGTACGGCAGCCCGACGATCAGCGCGAACACGTACGTGGAGATCCCGGCCAGCACCGCGATGCTGAGCGCGCCGACCATGTACGCGCCCACCTTGGTCAGGATCTCGTCCCCGATGAGCTGCACCCGCTCCCGGCGCGAGCGGGGTACCAGCGAGTAGCCCAGGTCGCGCAGCCGGTCGAAGTAGGCCAGGAAGTAGATGGTCAGCACCAGCACCGTGAGCCCCCGGAACACCGTGCCGAAGATGAGCTGGGCGCCGCCGAGTACCCCGCCGAGGGCCTGGCCGACCGTGTCGGCGTTGACGGCGCTCTGCAACCGCTGCATGAGGTCGTACCGCTCCACCAGGTCGTTGATCGTCTCGTTGCGGCGCAACGCCTGCAGGTAGCTCGGTAGCTGGTCGATGAACTGCCCGGTCTGCGTGACGACCGGTGGCACCAGGGCGAACACGCCGCCGCAGAGGAGCAGCACGACCGTCAGCGCGACCACCGTCACGGCCATCCCGTGCGGCAGCCCCCAGGTCCGCAACCGGACCACCGCCGGGTGCAGGCCGACCGCGAGGAAGAGCGCGATGACCACCAGGACCAGGATGCCCGCCGCGTTGCGCAGGCCCAGATAGAGGGCGTACGCCAGCAGCACGCCGGCCGCGCCGGTGAAACCGACCAGGAAACTGCTGTGCTTCAGCGGCCGCCCCGGCGTGCCGAACCTGCTCGATCCGTTCGTCGCCGGCTCGTCGCCGCCCGTCGCCCTGTCGGCGTGTCCGGGGGCGGTGGCCTGCTCCGGCTTCCGACTCCCGTCGTCCGGTCCCGGCGCGCTGCCGGGTTCACCGTCACCGCTCGACGCCGTCGGTCCGTCGTCTGCCATCGGACCTCCCTGATCGATCCCCGCCGGGCGGGCCCGACCACGACTCACTCCGGCGATTCCACCCGGGAGCGTACGCCGCGCACCCGAGCCGCCCACCTCGGTCGACCCGCCGACCCGCCGACCCGCCGACCCGCCGCCCAATCCGCCCGGCGCGTCCCGTTCCGCCGCCGACCCCATCCGTCCGAACCGACCCGCCGACCCCGCCGCCGACCCGACCCGCCCGATCCGTCTCGGCCCACCCCGCCGAGCCCGGTCGGGCGTGTGCCACCGGAACCCCTCACCGCCCCTGCGCCCCTGCGGTATGGGCAGGGCCGAATCCAGAGATCTTGGTAGGAAACGGCCCCTACAGGGGCCGTTTCCTACCAAGATCTACCCGGCGACCCGGGCGGTCAGGGGTCAGTCCTTCTCGACGACGACCTTGCTCGGCTTGGCGCTGCGCTCGTCCGTGGTCGGCTTCGCCGGGCGCTTGCCGCTCTCGCCGGTGCTGGTGATCTTCGTCGGGGTCGCGTCCCGGCCCCCCTCGCCGGGCACCGCCGCCACGGTCGGCTCCCCGTCCACGCCGGCACTGGCGGTGCCCCCGTCGACGGTGGTCACGGTGGCGACCTTGCCGTTGGCCGGCTGTCCGGCGTCCGCCGGCTCGATCCGGCCCTTGGCCGGTTGCCCGGCGTCCTCGGGCTCGACCTTGCCGGCGGCGGGCTTCTCGCCCGCGCCGACCGTGGCCTTGTCGGTGCCCGCCGGTGCCTTGTCGGCCGTGCCCGTGCCGACCGGTGCCTTGTCGGCCGTGCCCGCCGGTGCCTTGTCCGAGTCGGGGCGGGGCTTTCCGCCGTTCGCCGTGGCGGGCGTGCCGGCCGTCGACATGGCGGCGGCGCCGTCGGTGCCACCCGGCCGGTCGGTCGCGCCGAGCAGGCCCAACCGCAGCTCCGCCACCTGCCGCTGGAGCTCGTCGGACTCCTGCCGGGACTTCCAGGTCTCCTGCCGCAGGTCGGCCAGCTGCTGCTGGGCCTGGGCGATCTCCAGCATGACCTGGGCGAGCTGCTGACGACTGGAGGCGGCCTCCTGCTGCGTGGCGGCGAGGTGCTGCTGGGTGGTGGCCAGGTGCTGCTGCGTCGTGGCCGCGTACTCCTCGAACTGCCGGCGCGACGTCGCCACGTGCTCGTCGGCACTGCGGCGCTTCTCGGCCGCTTCCGACTCGGCCCGGCCCAGCAGCGCCGCGGCCTCCTCCTCGGCCCGCTGGCGCATCGTCAGGGCGTCCTGCTCGGCCGCCTGGCGTATGGCGGCGGCACCCTGCTCGATCTCGTTCTTCCGGGCGACGTACTCCGCCTCCAGGGCGGTGCGGCGCGCCGCGAACTCCGACTCCAGCTCGTCGTGCCGGCTCGTGTGCTGCGTCTCCAGCTCGGCGAGGCGGGTCTTGTACTGCTTCTCCAGCTCGTCGCGGCGGGTGGTGAACTCCTCCTCGGCCGCGGCGCGGCGCTGGGTCAACTCCCGGTCCGCGGCCTCGCGCCGGTTGTTGACCTCCTGCTCGACCCCGGCCCGCCAGGCGCCCAGCTCCTGCTGCGTCTGCGCCCGGGCGTGCTGCACGTACGCCTCGGTCTCGGTGCGCATCCGCTGCACGTACGCCTCGGTCTCGGCGCGGTTGCGCTTGGCCGTCTCGGCAGCCTGGGTGGTGAGCCGCTCCGCCTCCTGGCGGGCCTTCTCCCGGGTGGCCCGGCCGGCGTCGGCGGCGTCGTCGATGATCTGCTTGGCGTCCCGCTGGGCCTTGGCGTGGGTGGCCCGGCCCGCCTCGGTGGCCTGATCGACCAGGCGCTTGGCCTCCTGCTGGGCCTTGGCGTGCACCTCCTTGGCGGCCTCGCGCAGCTGGGTGGCCTCCTGCTGGGCCTTGGCGTGCACCTCCTTGGCCGCCTCGCGCAGCTTGGCCGCCTCCTGCTGGGCCCGGTGGTGGATCTCCTTGGCGGCGTCCCGTAGCTGGGTGGCCTCCTGCTGTGCCTTCGCCAGCGCCTCCTGGGCGGCCTTGCGAAGCCGGGCGGCCTCCTCCTTCGCCGTCCGGACGGCGGCCTCCGCCTCGGCCTTGCGGGCCGCGCTGTGCCGCTCCTCCTCCGTCCGGCGGGCGGCCAGCGCGATCTCGAAGTCCTTGAAAGCGGTGGCGGCCTGCTCGCGGGCCTCGTCGACGATGTGTTCGGCGGCGGCCCGCCGAGCCTCGATCTCCTCGTTGGCGCAGGCCAGGATCGCGTCGGCCTGCTCCTCGGCGAGGGTGAGGATCTGCTCCACCCGTGGGCCGAGGTGCCGGTAGGAGACGTTCTCCAGCGCCCCGGACGACGACTTGCGCGCCTGGGCGAGGTCCCGCTGGAGGACCTCGACCTGGCCGGCCAGCTTGTGGATCTGTGTGTAGGCCTGTTCCCGCTCGGCCGCCAGGGCCGCGATCTCGTGCTCCGCGCGAGCGACGTACCGGTCGACCTGTCGTTTCTCGTACCCCCGCAGAGCGGACTCGAAGCTGGGCTCCGTCGTCACGTCCCCGCCGAGAGCGAACAGTTCCTCGCCGTGCGACATGTCCCCATCCTCACACGCGACCAGTCCGGCTGGGGCGATACGGACGCCCCGGATAGGACCTACTTCACTGCCGACACGCCCGGGCAATTCGTCTGGCGGGAAAACGGATACGACGCGGGGCGCACCGGTCACCCGGTGTCACCCCGCGCCGCGAATCATGCCCCGGTCGGGTGGGTCGCTCTGGTCAGTTGGACGTCTCCGCGCTCCCCCGCTCGTCGGCCCCGTCGGCCTTCTTCGCCTCCGGCTTGGGCTGGGCGGCCGGCGGCGAGGCGGGCACGCCCGGCACGATGCCGGCGAGACCGGAGAGCATCTGGCCGAGCTGCGAGGTGACGGCGTCCTTCTGCCGGGTGAGGTCCTCGACCTCGCGGCGGGCCGCCTGGGTGGTCAGCTCGGCCTCGGTGCGCGCCTCGGTGAGCAGGCGGTTCGCCTCGGCCTTCGCCTCGGTGAGCGTCTTGTCGGCCAGCGCCTTGGCCTTGTCGACCGTCTCGTTGGCGGTGCGCTCGGACTCGACCCGGCGGGCCTCCGCGCGCTGCTCGATCTCCTTGGCCCGCTCCTGCGCGGCGTGGGCGCGCTGCTCGGCCTCGCTGACCAGCTTCTGGGTCTGGGCGACCTGCGCGGCGTGCCGCTCGGACTCCTCGCGCTCGGCCTTCTCCCGCCGCTCGGCGAGCTGCAGCTCCAGGGCCTGGAGGTCCTTGTCGCGCTTGTCGCGGGCGTCGGTGAGCAGCTTGGTCGCCTCGGCGCGCTTCTCCTCGGCCTCGCGGGCCGCCTTCGCCCGCTGCTGGGTGATCTCCCGCTCGGCGGTGGCCCGCAGCGTGGCGACCTCGCGCTCGACTGTCGACTTCAGCTCGGCGACCTCGTGGGCGGTCACCGTGCGCAGCTGCTTGGTCTCCCGGTCCGCGTCGGCGCGCAGCGTGTCGGCCTCGCGCCGGGCCTGGACGCGGACCTCGGCGGCTTCCCGCTCGGCGGCGGTGCGGACGCTGCCCGCCTCCCGCTCGGCGTTGGCCTTCATGGCCGCCGCCTCGGCGCGCGCCTTGTCGGTGATCTCCCGCGCCTCCAGGCGCGCGGCGGAGAGGATGCCCTCCGACTCCCGCTTGGCCTCGTTGCGGTGGTCGTTGGCCTGCTCCTCGGCCAGCCGGAGGATCTGCTCGACGCGCGTGCCGAGGCCGGAGAGGGTGGGCCGGCTGTTCTCCTCGAGCTGCTTGTTGGTGTCGGCGAGCTTCTGCTCCAGCGCGCTCATGCGCTGCTCGGCCTGGCGGAGCCGACGCTGGGCGTCGTTCATCCGCTGCTCGGCCTCGGCGCGGGCCTGCTCGGACTGGGTCAGCGCGGCGGTCATCCGGCCCAGGAAGTCGTCGACCTGGTGGACGTTGTAGCCGCGCAGGCCGACGGTGAAATCGGGCTGCGAGTTCGCGTTATCGAAGAACGCAAGAGGGGAGGACTGCTGGGGCATTGGGACATACTCGCAGACTCCCCAGGGTGCTTCGCAAGAGCGGTACCGAGCTTTCGTGTCCTCTTTACATGGTCAACTGTGGCACCGCCGACGACCGGACGGATCGCCGATCTTGGCAGGTCCCGGGCGGGTCGGACGGCACGGAGAGTGACATCGGAAAAGGGCCGCGGGACCACCCCGCGGCCCTTTGTCACGTCATGGTCCTGGTCACTCGAATGAGCGCGCCGCACCTCGACGGAAAGGCAATCGCCGTTCACCGCAATGGTCGGCGGCGCCTCATCCGCCGGGTCAGTGACCGCGGAACCGGTTGATCGCCTCCTCGTGCCGGGAGCGCAGCTCGGGGTCGCGTACGCCGAGGCCGTCGGAGGGAGCCAGGCAGCGCACGCCGACCTTGCCCTGGTGCGCGTTGCGGTGCACCTCGTACGCGGCCTGGCCGGTCTGCTCCAGCGCGTAGGTCCTCGACACGGTGGGGTGGATCCGGCCCAGCGCCACCAGCCGGTTGGCCTCCCACGCCTCCCGGTAGTTGGCGAAGTGGCTGCCGACGATCCGCTTCAGGTGCATCCACAGGTAGCGGTTGTCGTACTGGTGCAGGAAGCCGCTGGTGGAGGCGCAGGTGACGATGGTGCCGCCGCGCTTGGCCACGTAGACGCTCGCGCCGAAGGTCTCCCGGCCCGGGTGCTCGAAGACGATGTCCGGGTCCTCGCCGCCGGTCAGCTCCCGGATCCGCTCGCCGAAGCGCCGCCACTCGTCCTGGTCCTGCGTCTGCTCGTCCTTCCAGAACCGGAATCCCTCGGCGACCCGGTCGATGACCAGCTCGGCGCCCATCTTCCGGCACAGCTCCGCCTTGTCGGGGGAGGAGACCACGCAGACCGGAATCGCCCCGCCGTTGAGGGCCATCTGGGTGGCGTAGCCGCCGAGGCCGCCGGAGGCGCCCCAGATGAGCACCACGTCGCCCTGCTTCATGTTCGCCCCGTGGTGCGACACCAGCTGCCGGTACGCCGTCGAGTTGACCAGCCCGGGGCTGGCCGCCTCCTCCCAGCTCAGGTGGCGTGGCTTGGGCATCAGCTGGTTGGCCTTGACCACGCACAGCTCGGCGAGGCCGCCGAAGTTGGTCTCGAACCCCCAGATCCGCTGCTGCGGGTCCAGCATGGTGTCGTCGTGCCCGGCCGCGTCCTCCAGCTCCACCGAGAGGCAGTGCGCGACGACCTCGTCGCCGGCCTTCCACTTCGTCACCCCGGGCCCGGTGCGCAGCACCACGCCGGCCGCGTCGGAGCCCACCACGTGGTACGGCAGGTCGTGGCGGCTGGTCAGCTCCGAGTGCCGCCCGTAGCGCTGGAGGAACTTGAAGGTCGGCAGCGGCTCGAAGATGCTGGTCCAGACCGTGTTGTAGTTGATCGCGCTGGCCATCACCGCGACCAGCGCCTCGCCCGGCCCCAGCTGCGGCGTCGGCACCTCCTGCACGTGCAGCGCCTTGCGCGGGTCCTTGTCCCGGGTGGCCAGGCCGTCGAACATCCGGGTCTCGTCGGCGCGCACCACCACGCCCCGGTACGCCCCGGGTACCGGCAGGCCGGCGATCGCCGCGAGTTCCCGCTCCGGTCGGTCGGATCCCTCCGCCGCCATGATCGCTTCGAGGATGTCCTGCAACGTCGACCTCCCGTTCGTCCGCACCCCGCCCACGCGGGCCCGGGTGCTGCCATCGTCGGCGTCGGTTGCGGTCGGCCACCATGTCGGCATCCGACATATCCGGTGCCGGCCGCGCTCCTGTGGGGCGGGACGTTACTGAACGGTAGCTAGGGCCGGAAGTCATCTGTGAAAAACTGCATTGGCCGATGCGTGGAGGTGTCCGGGCGGCGGTCGAACCACGCAGGGACGCGCTCGGCGGGCTTCGATCGCACCGGCCCCCGCCCAGGTGGCGGGGGCCTGGATATCGATGTCAGTGCGTGCCTGCGGGCTCGACGAGTTCGACGAGCACCCCGCCGGCGTGCTTGGGGTGCACGAAGTTGACCCGCGAGTTGGCGGTGCCGCGCTTCGGGGTGTCGTAGAGCAGCTTCACGCCCCGCTCGCGCAGCTTCGCGCAGGCGACGTCGATGTCCGCCACGGTGTACGCCACCTGCTGCACGCCCGGGCCCTTCCTGTCCAGGAACTTGGCGATCGTCGACTCCGGGGTCAGCGGGGCGAGCAGCTGCACGCAGCCGCCCTCGGCGTCCGGGCCGACGGCCAGCATCGCCTCGCGTACGCCCTGTTCGTCGTTCACCTCGGTGTGCACGCAGCGCATCCCGAAGGTGCGCTGGTAGAAGTCGATCGCGGCGTCCAGGTCGGCCACGGCGACCCCGACGTGGTCGATGCGGCGCAGGCCGATGTCTGTGACATAGTCGGCAGCGGTCTCGACGGGGGAGTTCTCAGCCATGGCGCTAGTCTGACCGAACAATCGTTAAGGCGTACAGGTCGGCACCCCTCGGAGGCAGGCATGGCTTCGGTGATCGTCAGCGGCGCGCGGACCCCGATGGGGCGCCTGCTGGGCAACCTCAAGGACCTCCCCGCGACCAGGCTCGGTGGCATCGCGATCAAGGCGGCGCTCGAGCGGGCCGGCGTCGCTCCCGAGCAGGTCCAGTACGTGATCATGGGGCAGGTGCTCCAGGCCGGCGCCGGGCAGATCCCGGCCCGCCAGGCGGCGGTCGAGGCGGGCATCCCGATGTCCGTGCCGGCGCTGACCGTCAACAAGGTCTGCCTGTCCGGCCTGGACGCGATCGCCCTGGCCGACCAGCTCATCCGGGCCGGCGAGTTCGACGTCGTCGTCGCCGGCGGCATGGAGTCGATGACCAACGCCCCGCACCTGCTGCTCGGCCAGCGCGGCGGCTACAAGTACGGCGACGTGGTGGTCAAGGACCACATGGCGCTCGACGGTCTCACCGACGCGTGGGACAGCTGCGCGATGGGCGAGTCCACCGAGCGGCACAACGGCCGCCACGGCATCACCCGCGAGGAGCAGGACGCGTTCGCCGCGGCCAGCCACCAGCGGGCCGCCGCCGCACAGAAGAACGGCCACTTCGCCGACGAGATCACCCCCGTGGTCATTTCGCAGCGCAAGGGCGACCCGCTGGTGATCAGCGAGGACGAGGGGATCCGCCCGGACACCACCGTCGAGTCGCTGGCGAAGCTGCGCCCGGCGTTCGCCAAGGACGGCACGATCACGGCCGGCAGTGCCTCGCCGATCTCCGACGGCGCCGCCGCGGTGGTCGTCATGAGCAAGGCCAAGGCCAAGGAGCTGGGGCTGACCTGGCTGGCCGAGATCGGCGCGCACGGCAACGTCGCGGGCCCGGACAACTCCCTGCACTCGCAGCCGTCCAACGCGATCCAGCACGCGCTCAAGAAGGGCGGGCTGGGCATCGAGGACCTGGACCTCATCGAGATCAACGAGGCGTTCGCCCAGGTCGGCATCCAGTCCACCCGTGATCTCGGGATCAGCCCGGACAAGGTCAACGTCAACGGCGGGGCGATCGCGCTGGGCCACCCGATCGGCATGTCCGGCGCCCGGCTGGTGCTCACCCTCGCGCTGGAACTCAAGCGCCGGGGTGGCGGCACGGGCGCGGCGGCGCTCTGCGGCGGCGGCGGCCAGGGCGACGCTCTGATCATCCACGTTCCGGCCCCCGGCGAGAGCGGTCACTGACCGCCGGCCGGCCGATCCCGTAGAGGCAGCACAGTGAGCGAGATCGTCGACGACGTCCCGGCGGCGGGCGCACCCCCGGTGCGCCGAAGCCGGGACGTGCCGATGCTGGTCGAGCGCGCCCGCGCGGGCGATCCCCGCGCGGTGGCCCGGCTGATCACCCTGGTCGAGTCGGGCGACGAGACGCTGCCGCGGATCGCGGCGGCCCTCGCGCCGTACGCCGGCCAGGCCCAGGTGGTCGGGTTGACCGGCTCGCCCGGGGTCGGCAAGTCGACCACGACCAACGAGCTGGTCCGGGCGCTGCGCGCCCGCGGTCGCCGGGTGGGCGTGCTCGCCATCGACCCGTCCAGCCCGTTCACGGGCGGGGCGATCCTCGGCGACCGGGTCCGGATGCAGGACCACGCGACCGATCCGGGCGTCTACATCCGGTCGATGTCGAGCCGGGGCCACCTCGGCGGGCTGTCGGCGGCCACGCCGCAGGCGGTGCGGGTGCTGGAGGGCGCCGGCTGCGACGTGGTGCTGGTGGAGACCGTGGGCGTCGGGCAGGCCGAGGTGGAGGTCGCCTCGCTGGCCGACACCACGCTGGTGCTGCTCGCCCCGGGCATGGGCGACGCGATCCAGGCGGTCAAGGCCGGCATCCTGGAGATCGCCGACGTCTTCGTGGTCAACAAGGCCGACCGGGACGGCGTCGACGCCACCTACCGCGACATCCAGGGCATGATCGCCCTGGGCGAGCGCGGCCCGGGCCAGTGGCGGCCGCAGGTGGTCCGCGCGGTCGCCTCGCGGGGCGAGGGGATCGACGACATCGCCGCCGCCATCGACAAGCACCGTGGCTGGCTCGTCGAGCACGGTGAGCTGCGCCGCCGCCAGGAGGCGCGGGCCGCCGCCGAGGTCGAGGCGATCGCGCTGGGCGTGCTCCGCGCCCGGATCGGCTCCCTGCGTGACGGTACGGAGCTGCCGGCGCTCGCCACGAAGGTGGCCGAGGGCTCCCTCGACCCGTACGCGGCGGCCGACGAGCTGCTCGCCCAACTCGGCCCCTGAGGAGTCCCCGCGACTAGTACGCTCGCACCGCCCCACGGTCGGCGTGGGGCGGTGCGCGGCGGAGTGGGGAGACGATGGGCGACGAGGCGACGCAGGAACTGACGGTGACGCCGGACGCGGTGGCGGGCGGTACGACGCACGTCTCCGACGAGGTGGTCGAGAAGATCGCGGTCGCCGCCGCGCGGTCCGTGCCCGGGGTGGTCGAACTCGGCGGGGACGTGGCCCGGTTCTTCAACGCGGTGCTCGACAAGGTCGGCCTCGACCAGGTCGGTGACGCCAGGCGGGGCTGCTCGGCGCACGTCACCAACGGCGCGGCGGTGGTCAACCTGGTGATCGTCATCGAGGCCGGCCGCCCGGTGCCGCAGGTGACCGCCGAGGTGCGGGCGCAGGTGACCGGGGCGGTCGAGGCGTACGGGCTGCGGGTCGACGAGATCAACATCAGGGTCGACGACGTGGCGCTGGGCGGTCCCGCCGCACCCGTCGCCTGAGGCGTCCGGCGGCCGTAGTTACCTGCCGGTACGAACTTACTTAGCGATCGTTCAGGTCGGGGCTCTACACTCGGAGGGCAGTCGAGGACTCGAGGAGGAGCCCCGCCGATGGACGCCGACGAGATCGCAGCCGGACGGGCACGCTGGCAGGCCCGCTACGACGCCGCGCGCAAGCGGGACGCCGACTTCACCACGCTCTCCGGGATGCCCGTCGAGCCGGTCTACGGGCCGCCGGAGGGGGTCGCCTACCCGGGCTTCGAGCGCATCGGCTGGCCGGGCGAGTACCCGTACACCCGGGGCCTCTACCCGACCGGCTACCGCGGGCGGACCTGGACGATCCGGCAGTTCGCCGGCTTCGGCAACGCCCAGCAGACCAACGAGCGCTACAAGATGATCCTGGGCGCCGGCGGCGGCGGCCTCTCCGTCGCCTTCGACATGCCCACGCTGATGGGCCGGGACTCCGACGACCCGCAGGCGCTCGGCGAGGTGGGCCACTGCGGCGTCGCCATCGACACCGCCGCCGACATGGAGGCGCTCTTCGACGGCATCGACCTGGCCGGGGTCACCACGTCGATGACCATCTCCGGGCCGGCCGTGCCGGTGTTCTGCATGTACCTGGTGGCCGCCGAGCGGCAGGGCGCCGACCTGTCCACGCTGGACGGCACGCTGCAGACGGACATCTTCAAGGAGTACATCGCGCAGAAGGAGTGGCTCTTCGACCCGGAGCCGCACCTGCGCCTGATCGGCGACCTGATGGAGTACTGCGCCCGGGAGATCCCGCGCTACAAGCCGCTCTCGGTCTCCGGCTACCACATCCGCGAGGCCGGCTCGACCGCCGCGCAGGAGCTGGCGTACACCCTCGCCGACGGCTTCGGCTACGTCGAGTTGGGGCTCTCGCGCGGGCTGGACGTCAACGTCTTCGCCCCCGGGCTGAGCTTCTTCTTCGACTCGCACGTCGACTTCTTCGAGGAGATCGCCAAGTTCCGCGCCGCCCGCCGGATCTGGGCCCGCTGGCTGCGTGACGTCTACGGCGCGACCAGCGAGAAGGCCCTCTGGCTGCGGTTCCACACGCAGACCGCCGGGGTCTCGCTGACCGCCCAGCAGCCGGTCAACAACGTGGTGCGTACCGCCGTGGAGGCACTCGCGGCGGTGCTCGGCGGGACCAACTCGCTGCACACCAACGCCCTGGACGAGACCCTGGCGCTGCCCACCGACGAGTCGGCCGAGATCGCCCTGCGTACCCAGCAGGTGCTGATGGAGGAGACCGGGGTGACCAACGTGGCGGACCCGCTGGGCGGGTCCTGGTACGTCGAGGCGCTCACCGACAAGATCGAGGCCGAGGCGGAGGAGATCTTCGCCCGGATCCGGCAGCTCGGTGGCGAGGGCCCGCACCGGATCGGGCCGATGACCTCGGGCATCCTGCGCGGGATCGAGGACGGCTGGTTCACCGGCCACATCGCCGAGTCCGCCTTCGTCTACCAGCAGGCGCTGGAGAAGGGCGACAAGCGGATCGTCGGCGTCAACTGCCACACCGGCACGGTCGCCAAGGACCTGGAGATCCTGCGCATCTCGCACGAGGTGGAGCTGGAGCAGCGCCGGGTGCTGGCCGAGCGGAAGGCCGGCCGCGACGGGGCCGCCGTCAAGGCCGCGATCGAGCGGATGGTCGCCGTCGGCCGTACCGACGGCAACATGATCCCGGCCATGCTGGACGCCGTCCGCGCGGAGGCGACCCTCGGCGAGATCTGCGACGCCCTGCGCGCCGAGTGGGGCGTCTACCGCGAACCCGCCCGCTTCTGACCCGTTTCCGGCCCCACCGGTCTCCTCCCGCACCCCCACGATCCGGCACCCTCGCGCCCCCGGCGCACTCCGCGTAGGCGGCGTGTGCCGGGGGCGCGCAGGTGCGGGGTCGCGCGCCCCCGGGCGGTAGGGCGGGCAGGGGCGCGCCAGGGGCGGGAGCAGCCGTGACAGTCGCAACTGTCGCCGTCGCGGTTGATCTGAGTTCGGCGGGTCGCGTGCGAGACTAGGTAACCATGAGCGACCCACGGATCACCTCGTCGATCTTCACCCGCGGCGCGGTCGACCTCAGCGCGCTGCGCACCCCCGCACCGACCCCCGCCCGCCCGGCCACCCCGGCCCAGTCCGCCCCCTCCGCCGAGCTGCCCGGCACCGCCGCCAGCGGCGGCGTCGCCGTCATCGAGGTGAGTGAGGCGACATTCCAGTCGGAGGTTCTCGAGCGCTCGCTCACCACACCGGTGGTCGTGGACTTCTGGGCCGAGTGGTGCGAGCCGTGCAAGCAGCTGAGCCCCGTGCTGGAGCGGCTGGCCGCGGAGGGTGGCGGCGCCTGGGTGCTCGCCAAGGTCGACGTGGACGCCAGCCCCCGGATCGCCCAGATGTTCCGGGTGCAGGGCATCCCGATGGTCTACGCGGTGGTCGGCGGCCAGCCGATCGACGCCTTCTCCGGGGTGGTGCCCGAGGCGCAGCTGCGGCAGTGGATCCAGGCCGTGCTGAAGGCCGGTGGCGTGAGCGTCGCCGAGCCGGAGGACCCGCGCCTCGACGAGGCCGACGACGCCCTGATGAGCGGCGACCTCGACGAGGCCGAGCGGGCGTACCGCAAGATCCTCGCCGAGTCGCCGGCGGACGCGGCGGCGGAGGCGGGTCTCGCCCAGGTCGGGCTCGCCCGCCGGGTGGCCGGGGCCGACCCGGGCGCGGCGGTCGCCGCCGCCCAGGCGAACCCCGACGACGTCGAGGCCCAGCTCCTGGCCGCCGACATCGAGGTGCTCAGCGGTCAGGCCGAGGCGGCGTACGCCCGCCTGGTGGGCCTGGTCCGTCGCAGCGCCGGTGAGGAGCGGGAGAAGGTACGCCAGCACCTGGTCAGCCTCTTCACCGTCGCCGGGCCGGAGGACCCCGCGGTCGCCTCGGCGCGCCGGGCCCTGGCCAGCGCCCTGTTCTGAGCACCACGCCCTGCTTGTGAATACGTAGCACGCCAGCGCGGGCCGGCTTTCCGGCCGGCCCGCCCGACACCTCGAGGACGGGAGCCCATGATGCGCCGGATCGCCGTCCTCGACGCGCCCAGCAACCTCGGCCTGCGCCCACCCACGTCCACGTCGGTCCCCGGCTGTGGAAAGGCCCCCGGCGCGCTGCGCGACCAGGGGCTGCTCGCCCGGCTGCGGGCCCGCGACGCAGGCTGTCTCACGGCGCCCCGCTACGACCCCGGCGACTGGCGCCCCGGCGACGGGGTGTGCCACGCCCGTGAGATCGCCGACTACTCGGTCGAGCTCGCGGAGCGCATCGGCGCCATCATCGACCGCAGCGAGTTCCCGCTGGTGCTCGGCGGCGACTGCTCCATCCTGCTCGGCTCGGCCCTGGCCATGCACCGGCTCGGCGAGGCGGTCGGCGGGCGCATCGGGCTGGTCTTCGTCGACGGCCACTCCGACTTCCGGCACCCCGGCAACGCCTCCTACGTGGGCGCGGCGGCCGGCGAGGACCTCGCGCTGGTCACCGGGCGGGGGCAGGCCGACCTGGCCGCCATCGAGGGGCGCCGGCCGTACTTCCGGGACATCGACGTGGTGGTGCTCGGCATCCGGGCGCAGGACGAATACCGCCTCGACCTCCAGGCCGCCGGGATCACCACCCGGCCGGTGCCGGCGCTGCGCGCCGAGGGCGCCGCGCGTACGGCCCAGTGGGCGCACGAGCAGCTCGCCGACTGCGCCGGCTACTGGGTGCACATCGACGTGGACGTGCTCGACCCGGCCGTGATGCCGGCCGTCGACGCCCCCGACCCGGGCGGGATCGCCTTCGCCGAGCTGGAGATCCTGCTCGCCGGGCTGGTCGACACCCCGCACTGCCTCGGCGTCGAGCTGACCGTCTTCGACCCCGACTACGACCCCGACGGCGCGTACGCGGCCGAGATCGTCAACACCGTGGTCGCCGGGCTGCGCCCGGTCTCCGCGCCGACGGCGTCGCCGCCCCGACTGCTGCCGTCGTCGGTCCCCTCGGCGCGGCGGAGCACCGGTCGTCCGGAGGCCCCGATCACGTCCCCGGCCGCCTCCGAACCTGCCTTCGTTCCCGCTTCGGAGCGGGGCGGCGACGACAGTGCCCCGGGCGGCGCCGAGGAGGCTCCGGCCGGGGCGGCCGGGCCGCTCGGGGCGGCCGGGCCGGTGGGGTCGCTCGGGGCGGTGGGGTCGCCCGGGCCGGTCCGCGCGGCCGGAACAGGGACTGTGGTGGCTGCCGTGCACGACCACCCGCCCGTGCCGGAGCCCGTCGGCCCGCCCGCCTCCGCCGGCCCGGGCCTGCTGCGCCGGGCGCCGCTCGTGGGTCTCGACCCGGACGACCCGCTGCCCGCGCCCGAGGACGGCACCCCGCCGTCCGCCGCCGGCATCGCCTGACCGCCGGGGCGTCCCCGGCCGGAAGTGGTCGGCCACGGGCTCGCCGCGGCGCCACGGGTTCGCCGCAGCCGGGCGGGCCGGGTCGGCCGTCTCCGCGGCATTCGACCTGGCCGTCCCCGGTGCGGATCTCCCGCCGCTGCGGGCGCAGTGCGTCCGACCGTGTCCGCGCGTGCCCCGTCCGTGGGGGCGGCTCGACAGCGTGCCGTGTCCGCGCGTGCCCCGTCCGTGGGGGCAGCTCGACAGCGTTGCGCGAGCCGGGCTGCCAGGGCGCGTTCGGGTGCTCCGGTCAGCGGGGGAGTGCGCGGAGGAAGCGCTCGGCGGCCGGGACGGCGGTGGCGGTGCTGGCGCCGCCCTTCTCGACGAAGACCGCGAACGCGACGTCGCCCTGCCAGCCGACGAACCAGGCGTGCGTGTGTGCCGGGTCGTCGTCGTATTCGGCGGTGCCCGTCTTGCCGTGCACCGGGTCGCCCGGCACGTCGCGCAACGCGCTGCCGGTGCCGGCCGTGACCACCTCCCGCATCATCGCCCGTACCGCCTCGACCGACTCCGGCTTGAGCTGCGGGCCGGGGGCGGCGGGCTGGGCCGGAGCGGGGTCGAGCACCAGCTTCGGCTGCTCGAAGCGGCCCCGGGCGACCGCCGCGGTGGCCGATGTCATGGCCAGCGGGCTGACCACCGTGGTGCCCTGGCCGATGGCGGCGGCGGCCTGCTCGGTCGCGCCGCCGTTCGCCGACACCTTGCCGGTGAAGGCGTCCAGACCGACGTCCCACTGACCCTCCAGCCCCAGGGAACGGCCGGTCACGGCCAGCCCGTCGGGGCCGAGCTTCGGCGCCAGCGCGGTGAACGCGGTGTTGCAGGACTTGGCGAAGTCGGTGCGGAACGGCACCGGCCCCAGCGCGAAGTTGTCGGAGTTCTTGAACGGCCGCCCGTCGACGACGAACGTCTTCGGGCAGGCCACCGTCGCGTCCGGCGTCACCGCGCCCCGGTCGAGCAGGCCGAGCGCGCTGACCATCTTGAACGTGGAGCCCGGCGGGACCTGGGCGGTGAAGGCCAGGTTCTCCCCGGCCGCGCCGGGACCGTTGGCCGCCGCGAGCACCGCGCCGTCGCTGATCCGTACGGCCACCAGCGCCGCCCGGCGCTTCTCGCCGCGCAGGGCGGCGTCGGCCGCGTTCTGGGTGGCCACGTCGAGCGTGGTCCTCACCGGCTGCCCCGGTTTCGGTTCGCTGCGGAACACCTCGGTGCCGGTGGGCACCAGCGTGCCGTCCGGGCCGGCGTGCTCGGTGATCACGGTCAGCCCCGGCGTGCCGCGGAGCCGCTCGTCGTGACGGCCCTGGAGACCCCCGTGGCCGACGAGGTCACCGGCCTCGTAGCGGTCGGGGTGCCGGGCGAGGTCGTCGGCCTGGGCGGGGTCCACCGAGCCGAGTACCGCCCGGGCGAACTCGCGGGTGGGGGCCAGGTCGAGCTTGTCGCTGCGGAACTTCGTGCCCGGCAGGTCGTAGATGCGCGACTTGATCTGCCGGTACGCCTCCTCGCGCAGGGTCACCACCTCGACGAACGCGCCCGGATCCGCGTCGGCGAGCCGCTTGGGCAGGTCGGAGAGGTCCACCCGTGGGGTGATCGCCGGTCGGATCGCCCGGAAGGCCGCGTCCAGCTTCCGGGTCAGCCCCGGCAGGTCGCTGACCTCGCTCGGTTGGAGCCCGACCCGCACCACGGGGCGGGGCGCCACGATCGGCCGACCGGCGTCGTCGAACAGCGCGGCCCGGGTGGCGGCGTCGCGGCGCAACCCCAGCCGGTCGCCCCGGGTGAGCTGCTCCTGCACCAGCTGCGGCTCCCAGATCACCCGCCATTCGTCGCCGCCACGGGTGAGTCGCACCGGACGCTCGTACGCCCAGCGGATCCCGCCCGGGAGGGCCCAGTCGACCTTGACCACCGCGGTCGCGACGTCCTTGGTGGCCTTCGCCTCGCCCCGGCGGGTCAGCGTGGGCGGGGTCGCCGCGAGCTCGCCGGAGAGCTCCTTGAGCTCGCGGGCGACGTCGGCCGCCGGCACCTTGGCGCCCATGGGGTCGACGAAGCCGACGGCCTGGAGGTCGCCCGAGCGCCAGCCGGCGAGGAAGGCGTCGACGCTGCGCTCCGGCCCGTCACCGCCCGAGCACGCGGTGAGGGCGCCGGCCGCGAGCGCGGTCGCGGTGAGCAGCGCCAGCGGCGGGCGGAACGGGTTGCGGCGGGGGCGACGGGGGTACGACAGGCGCATGGGAGCGGATCTCCGATCTCGGCACTGCCCTGCACGCTAGTACGACGGCACCGTTCGCACCGTCCCCCCGCACCGGGACGTGCGGAAAGAGGAGCCGGCGCCGGGGTGATGAACGACTGGAGGCGGGGTACTCCCGAACCGGCCAACCTCGTACCCGCAACGGGTGAAAGGACGAAGTCCCGAACCGGACGTCCGCACTGTGGTCCGCCGAGCAAGGGGCGGAACGGCAGGGCCTAGGCTGGGCGGCAGAGTGACCCACAATGCGGTGGGTCGAGGGGAGTGGCACCGATGGACCGGCGTCCGGCGATCAAACCGGGACCCGACCTCCGGCAGGATGACACCGGCCGGGACGACAGCTTCGATTCGGCGACCGACGGGGACGGCTTCGGCCGCCTCGACACAGGAGTGACCGGGATGACCGGTTCGAGTATCGACACCCTCTACGATCTGGGCCTGCCCGCCGACGCGCTGGCCGACGACGTGGAGGACAACGAGCTCGACGAGCCCGTTCCCAACGTGGAGCGCCTCGTCGCCCAGGCGGTCGCGCTGGCGGGCGACGACCACGACGCGGCGACCCTGGTCAGCCGCTTCTGGCGGTTCGCACCTGACGAGGAGCTGATCGGCTTCACCGCCGAGGAGATGCTGGAGGCGGCCCGCGCGCACCGCGACCTCGCCCAGCAGCGCGTACCGGGCGAGTTGAAGCTGCGCATCCACGAGCCCGACGCCGAACAGCACCACAGCGTCATCGAGATCGTCACCGACGACATGCCGTTCCTGGTCGACTCGGTGACCGCCCTGCTCAACTCGCACCACCTGGACGTGCACCTGCTGGTCCACCCGCTGGTGGTGGTCCGGCGCGAGCCGTTGGGCCGGCTGGTCGAGGTCTCCGCCGACGTGGAGCCCGACGACGCCATCGCCGGTGACCTGGTCGAGAGCTGGATGCACATCGAGGTCGACCCGGTGCGCGACCCCGCCGAGCGGGACCGGCTGTGCCGGGAGCTCCAGCGGGTGCTCACCGACGTCCGGGAGGCGGTGGAGGACTGGCCGAAGATGCGCCAGCGGGCCCTCGCCCTCGCCGACGAGCTGGCCTCCGCGCGGACCTCGGACAACCGGCCGCCGGTGCCGGAGAAGGACATCACGGACTCGGTGGAGCTGCTCCGCTGGCTCGCCCACGACCACTTCACCTTCCTGGGCTACCGCGAGTACCGGCTGGTCGACGCCGGCGCGTCGGGCGAGGAGCGCGGTAGCGGCCAGGCCCTGGAGGCGGTGCTCGGCACCGGGCTGGGCATCCTGCGCCAGGACTCCCCGGAGGCCCGACCGCTGTCGTCGATGACGCCCGAGGCGCACGACAAGGTCACCGAGAAGCGCCTCCTGATCATCACGAAGGCGAACTCGCGGGCCACCGTGCACCGCTCCGCGTACCTGGACTACATCGGCTTCAAGATCTTCGACGAGGCCGGTCAGGTGGTGGGGGAGCGGCGCTTCCTGGGCCTGTTCTCCACGGCCGCGTACCGCACCAGCGTGCAGGAGCTGCCGGTGGTCCGCCGCAAGGTGGCCGAGGTGCTGGACCGCTCCGGCCTGAGCCAGCGCAGCCACTCCGGCAAGGACCTGCTGCAGATCCTGGAGACCTACCCGCGCGACGAGCTGTTCCAGATCAAGACCGAGGACCTCTACCACGCGGTCATCGGCGTGCTGCGGATGGCCGGTCGCCGACAGCTGCGGGTGTTCCTGCGCCGCGACGCGTACGGGCGGTTCATCTCCTGCCTGATCTATCTGCCCCGGGACCGGTTCACCACCCAGAACCGGCTGCGGATGCAGGACATCCTGCTGCGCGAGCTCAACGGTGTCGGGGTCGACTACACGACCCGGGTCACCGAGTCGATGCTCGCCCGGGTGCACTTCATCGTCCGGACCGACCCGACGAAGGTCCCGGGCGACATCGACGCCGACCTGCTCGCCGAGGAACTGGCCGACGCCACCCGGTTGTGGGACGACGACTACCGGCTGGTGCTGGAGCGCAAGCTCGGCGACGAGCAGGCCAAGCACCTGTTCACCCGCTACGCCGACGCCTTCCCGGAGGGCTACAAGGACGGCCACACGCCGTACGAGGCGATGAAGGACCTGGCCAAGCTGGAGCTGCTGGAGGAGCCCGGCCAGCTGGAGATGCACCTGTTCCGCAAGCAGCTCGCGCCGCGCGCCGGTGGGCGGGGGCCGGACGTCGACGAGGCGATGGACGTCCGTTTCAAGGTCTACCGCTACGGCGAGCCGATGATGCTCTCCGCCGTGCTGCCGGTGCTGCACTCGCTCGGCGTGAAGGTGGTCGACGAGCACCCGCACGAGGTGGACCGGATCGACGGCCGGGTCTACCTCTACGACTTCGGGCTGCGGCTGCCCGAGGGGCACCAGGAGCTGTCCGAGGTGCGCCCGCACGTGGAGAACGCGTTCGCGGCGGCGTGGCGGGGCGAGGCCGAGGTCGACGGCTTCAACGAGCTGGTACTGCGCGCCGGCCTGACCTGGCGGCAGGTGGTGGTGCTGCGCGCCTACGCCAAGTACCTGCGCCAGGCCGGCACGGTCTTCTCCCAGGAGTACATGGAGCAGACCTTCATCGCGTACCCGAGGATCGCCGCCCTGCTGGTGGAGTTGTTCGAGGTGCGGTTCGCGCCCGGCGAGGACGGCCACGAGCAGCGGCAGCAGCGCAGCGCCGAGCTGGTGGGCGACATCCGGACCGCGCTGGACGACGTCGCCAGCCTGGACCAGGACCGCATCCTGCGCGCCTACCTGACGATGATCCAGGCCACCCTGCGCACCAGCTTCTACCAGAAGCGCTCCGACGGGCGGCCGAAGGCGTACGTGGCGCTCAAGCTGGACCCGCAGGCGATCCCGGACCTGCCGGCCCCGCGGCCGAAGTTCGAGATCTTCGTCTACTCGCCGCGCTTCGAGGGCGTGCACCTGCGGTTCGGGCCGGTGGCCCGGGGCGGGCTGCGCTGGTCCGACCGCCGCGAGGACTTCCGTACCGAGGTGCTCGGCCTGGTCAAGGCGCAGATGGTGAAGAACGCCGTGATCGTGCCCGTCGGCGCCAAGGGCGGCTTCGTGCTCAAGCAGAAGCCGGGGGACCGCGACGAGGCGGTCGTCTGCTACAAGGAGTTCATCTCCGCCCTGCTCGACGTCACGGACAACATCGTCAGCGGCGAGATCGTGCCGCCGGAAGACGTGGTCCGCCACGACGGCGACGACCCCTACATGGTGGTCGCGGCGGACAAGGGCACGGCGACGTTCTCGGACATCGCCAACGAGATCTCCACGGCGCACAACTTCTGGCTCGGCGACGCGTTCGCCTCCGGCGGCTCTGCCGGCTACGACCACAAGAAGATGGGCATCACCGCCCGGGGCGCCTGGGAGTCGGTGAAGCGGCACTTCCGGGAGATGGGCCACGACACCCAGACCCAGGACTTCACCGTGGTCGGCGTCGGCGACATGTCCGGTGACGTGTTCGGCAACGGGATGCTCCTGTCGGAGCACATCCGGCTGGTGGCCGCGTTCGACCACCGGCACATCTTCCTGGATCCCGACCCGGACGCCGCGACCTCGTACGCCGAGCGGAAGCGGCTCTTCGAGCTGCCCCGCTCGTCCTGGGAGGACTACGACCGGCAGCTGATCTCGGCCGGCGGCGGGGTCTATCCGCGTACCGCCAAGTCGGTGCCGATCTCGCCGCAGGTCCGCGAGCGGCTCGGCCTGGGCGACGACACCGAGCAGCTCTCCCCGCAGGAGCTGATGAAGGCGATCCTGACCGCGCCGGTGGACCTGTTCTGGAACGGCGGCATCGGCACCTACGTGAAGGCGTCCAACCAGACCAACGCGGAGGTGGGCGACAAGTCCAACGACGCGATCCGGGTGGACGGCAGGAACGTGCGCTGCCGGGTCGTCGGCGAGGGCGGCAACCTGGGCTGGACCCAGCTCGGCCGGATCGAGTACGCCCAGACCGGGGGTCGGATCTACACGGACTTCATCGACAACGCGGCCGGGGTGGACTGCTCCGACCACGAGGTGAACATCAAGATCCTGCTGAACACGGCGGTGGCCGACGGCGCGCTGACCCTGCCCGAGCGGGACGAGCTGCTCGCGGGGATGACCGACGAGGTCGCCGAGCTGGTGCTGCGGGACAACTACGACCAGGCGCGGGCGATCAACAACGCGCAGGCGCAGGCGGCGTCGCTGCTGCCGGTGCACCGTCGGATGATCACCGACCTGGAGCGGTCCGGGGCGCTGGACCGGTCCCTGGAGGCGCTGCCGCCGGACGACGAACTGGCGGTGCGCACCGAGTCGGGGCTGACCGCGCCGGAGTTCGCGGTGCTGCTCGCGTACGTCAAGATCGTCCTTGAGACGGAGATCCTGGCCGAGGGGCTCGCGGACGAGGAGTGGACGACCGAGGTCCTGGTCAACTACTTCCCGACGCCGATGCGCGAGCGGTTCGCCGACCGGATGGGCCAGCACCGGCTGCGCCGGGACATCGTGACGACGGTGCTGGTCAACGAGGCGGTCAACCGGGGCGGCATCTCGTTCCTCTTCCGGGTGGTCGAGGAGACGGCCGCCTCGGCGGCGGACGTGATCCGGGCGTACGTGGTGGTGCGCGAGGTGTTCGGGCTGCGCGCCGTGTGGGACGCGGTGGAGGCCCTGGACAACAGGATCGACCCCGGGTTGCAGACCAGCGTCTATCTGGACACCCGGCGCCTGCTCGACCGGGCGGTGCGGTGGCTGGTGACGAACCGCCGTTCGCCGATCGACGTGCCGGCGGAGATCGCGCGGCTGCGTGACGGCGTGGCCCGGCTCCTGCCCGACCTGGAGGAGCGTTTCCACGGCAGCGAGCGGGAGTCGCTCGCGGCGCACATCGACTCGCTCACCGAGCGGGGGCTGCCGCGCGACCTGGCCGAGCAGGCGACCCGGCTGATGTACAGCTTCGGCCTGCTCGATGTGGTGGAGACGTCGGCGAGCAGCGGGCGCGACGTCGGCGAGGTGGCCTCGGTCTACTTCGTGCTCTCCGACCGCTTCCGGGTCGACTCGCTGCTGTCGAAGATCTCCCTGCTGCCGCGTGAGGACCGCTGGCAGACGCTGGCCCGGATGGCGCTGCGCTACGACCTGTACGCCGCGCTGGCCGCGCTGACCGTGGAGGTGCTCGACTCCACCCCGGGCAGCCTGTCGCCGCAGGAGCGGGTGCTGCAGTGGGAGCAGTCGAACGCCACGTCGATCCACCGCGCCGAGCGGGCGATGGGCGAGTTCGACGAGTCCCGGGCGGACCTCGCCGCCCTGTCGGTGCTGCTGCGCCAGATCCGCACCCTGGTGCGGACCTCCGCCGCCGCCTGACGCGTACGACACGCGGTCCGGCCGGTCGATTGCTCGACCGGCCGGACCGCGTCGCGTCGTACGGTGCGACCACCGTGCCGTTGCCGGCTCAGGCCGGCATGGAGGCGAAGACGACCACGTTGTCCGGGTAGCTGCCGGCGGCCGGGTCGAAGGTCCCGCCGCAGGTGACCACCCGCAGGCCGGGCCGGTCGCTGGGACCGTAGACCCGTTCGGTCGGGAACTGCGTCTTCGGGTACGCCCCGACCGACTCGACGGTGAAGGTGGCCTGCTGGCCGTCCTGCCGGGCGACGGTGATGGTGTCGCCGGGTTGCAGGGCGCCGAGGGAGAAGAAGACCGCCGGCCCGATCGCCGCCGAGTCGACGTGCCCGACGATGACGGCGTTGCCGACCTCACCCGGGCTCGGTCCCGGCTCGTACCAGCCGGCCAGCTGCGCCCGCTCGAGCGGGGGCACCTGGACCGTCCCGTCCGGGTTGGTGCCGAGCGACATGATCGCGGCGTCGACCCCGATCCGGGGGATCTTGATGGTGGTGGGGGCGGAGCGGGCCAGGCCCGTGCCGGCGGCGACGTCCGGGTCGGCGTCGGGGGCCGCCGCGCCGGTGCTGGCGGACGCGGCCAGGGGTTGCGGGGGGCGGGGAGCGGGGGCGGTCCTGAACGAGGCGCCGATCAGCCCGGCGCCGACCATGGCGACCACGACGACGACGGCCGCGCCGGCGGCGCGCCACGGTGTCCCGTGACGGCCGCCGGCCGGTGTCGCCGTCATGTCAGACGAAGGACTCATCGGTCCGACGCCGGCGCATCAGCACGAGGCCGCCCAGGGCGGCCGCGCCGATCAGGCTCGCCCCACCGGCGGCCAGGCCCCGGTCGGTGCCGGCGCCGACGCCACCGTCACCACCGTCGACCCCACCGCGCGGCAGGACGACCAGCTCGCCCTCGCCGCACGAGCCCTTGAGCTTGTAGCGGCCCGGCTGGGCGTCCTCGGAGACCTCGGCCTCGCCGTAGTAGACGAAGTCCCGCTTGTGCTCCCAGCGGTCCTTGCCGTTGCCCTCGGACTCCTCGTCCGACCCGCCGTTGTCGTGGCCCTTGCGGTCGTACTCGTCCGAGCCGTACCCGTCGTGGTCCTCGCGGTCGTACTCGTCCGAGCCGTTGCCCTCGTGGCCCTTGCGGTCGTACTCCTCCTCGCGGCCCTCGCGGTCGCCCTTGTCGTGGCCCTTGTCGCCGCGCTCGCCCTCGGCGTCCTGGCCGTGCTCGTAGCCCTTCCAGCCGCGCTCGCCCTCGTCACCGGTGGTGTCGGCGGCGCCGCCACCCTGGCCGTTGGTGGGCGGCTGCCCACCGTTGGCGGGCGGCTGCGGCTGGCTGGTGCCGTTGGCCGGCGGCTGCGGCTTGGGGCTCTCGTCCCTGCCGTTGCCGTCCTTGTCGTGGTCGCGGCCCTTGTCGTGGTCCCGGCCCTTGTCGTGGTCGCGGCCCTTGTCCTCGTGGTCCCGGCCCTTGTCGTGGTCGCGGGAGTCCTCCTCCCCGCCACGCCAGTCGCCCCGGCCCTCGGCCGGCTTGAGCTTCACCTTGCCGGTGACCTTCGACCAGACGAAGGCGTGCTCCTGACGGTCCGGGCAGACCTCGAGCAGCTTGACCGTGTCGCCCGCCTTGACGACGTGCGGCTTGGCGTAGACCTTGCCCTCGGCGTCCTGTTGGCCGTCCGCGAACGCGATCCCCGGCGTGAACACGAGCAGGGAGGCCCCACCGAGGGCAGCGCCCGCAACGACCTTCCCGAGCATCTTGTTTGCCATGACCTGCGTCACTCCATCCCTCTTGTCCTGGGCTCGGCGACAACCGAGCTACCGATGACGTTAGACCGTTTCACGAGCTATGCAGGGAAAAATTCGCGTTTTGGCGACTAAGCGAGGGAAGGTCGCTAGGAGTGCTACGCCCCTTTAGCGGCCGGCCGGTCGCTCCCGGGCGCTTCCCGCCCGGCTGGCGTTCCCGGGCGCTGTCTGCGCGGCTGCGGCCGAGCCGTGCCGCGCCGTCCGGTCCGCCGCGCCCCGCGCGGCGCGGCGGCCCCGTCGGTCCCCGGCGTCACATCGAGGCATTGCCATGGAAGCGCTCCCATGCAAGAATCGCTGCACGCGGTTCGAGGAGCCACACCGCGCAGGCAGGAGTCGAGGGCACCGGTTCGCCGGACGACCTCCCGCCTCCCGGCCGGGCCGTCGTCGCCGGTCGGACCACCACCACCAAACGCCCGTCCGGGTCGGGCGCCCCCGAAGAACCCGTGGCATCGACGGACGTCCGCCTCGGACGCCCGCCGGGCCGTAACGCCGGGCCGCTCGCGGATCCGGTCTCGCCCAAGGAGATCAGTGGCAATGAATGTGTGGAGAAGGCTGTCCGGCCCCCGCCGGGCCCTCGCGCTCGGCGGCGCGGGCGCTCTGGTCGCGGGCGGACTGGTGACCCTCCCGGTCACCGTGGCGCACGCCGCCACCCAGTGCGACGTGTCGTACACGACCAGCGACTGGCAGGGCGGGTTCACCGCCACCGTCAACATCAAGAACGTCGGCGACGCCCTCAACGGCTGGACGTTGGGCTTCACCTTCCCCGACGGCAACCAGCGGGTGCAGCAGGGCTGGTCGGCCCGCTGGTCCCAGAGCGGCCAGAACGTCACCGCGCAGAACGAGTCCTACAACGGCGCGGTGGCCAGCGGCGCCACGGTGAGCCTCGGCTTCAACGGCGCCTGGAGCGGCAGCAACCCGAAGCCCACCTCGTTCACGCTCAACGGCGTGACCTGCAACGGCGGCGGCACCAACCCCACCACCCCGCCGCCCACCACCGCCCCGCCGACGACGCCGCCACCCACGACGCCGCCGCCCACCACTCCGCCGCCCGGGCAGAAGGTGGACAACCCCTACCTGAACGCCCAGGGGTACGTGAACCCGGAGTGGAAGGCCAAGGCCGAGTCGGTCGCGGGCGGCAACCGGGTGTCGAACAACCCGACCGCCGTGTGGATCGACCGGATCGCCGCCATCAACGGCACCCCGGACAGCAGCTCCAACGGCGCGATGGGCGTCCGCGACCACCTGAACAAGGCCCTCGAGCAGGGCGCGGACTACATCCAGTTCGTCATCTACAACCTGCCCGGTCGGGACTGCGCCGCGCTGGCCTCCAACGGTGAGCTGCGCGCCGACGAGCTGCCCCGCTACAAGAGCGAGTACATCGACCCGATCGCCGCGATCCAGGCCGACCCGAAGTACGCCGGCCTGCGGATCGTCAACATCATCGAGATCGACTCGCTGCCGAACCTGGTGACCAACACCTCCGGCAACCCGGGTGGCACCGCGATGTGCGACACCGTGAAGGCCAACGGTGCCTACGTCAACGGCGTCGGGTACGCCCTGTCGAAGCTGGGCGCGATCGGCAACGTCTACAACTACATCGACGCCGCCCACCACGGTTGGATCGGTTGGGACAGCAACTTCAGCCCGACCGCGCAGATCCTGAAGGACGCCTCCGTGGCCTCCGGCAGCACGGTGAACAACGTCCACGGCTTCATCGTCAACACCGCCAACTACTCGGCGCTGCGCGAGCCGTACGTCAAGATCACGGACAACGTCAACGGGACCAGCGTGCGGCAGTCGAAGTGGATCGACTGGAACTTCTACGTGGACGAGCTCTCGTTCGCCCAGGCGTTCCGCAACGAGCTCGTCGCCAAGGGCTTCGACTCGAAGATCGGCATGCTGATCGACACGTCCCGCAACGGCTGGGGCGGCTCCGCCCGGCCCACCGGCCCGGGCGCGACGACCAGCGTGGACACCTACGTCAACGGCGGTCGGGTGGACCGGCGGATCCACGCCGGCAACTGGTGCAACCAGGCCGGGGCCGGCCTGGGCGAGCGCCCGAAGGCCGCGCCGGAGCCGGGCATCGACGCGTACGTGTGGGTGAAGCCCCCGGGCGAGTCGGACGGCTCCAGCAAGGAGATCCCGAACAACGAGGGCAAGGGCTTCGACCGGATGTGCGACCCGACCTACACCGGCAACGCCCGCAACGGCAACAGCATGAGCGGCGCCCTGCCGGACGCCCCGATCTCGGGTGCCTGGTTCCCGGCGCAGTTCGCGCAGCTCATGCAGAACGCGTACCCGGCGCTCTGAGAGCGGAGCCCACCCGCCGCTGGCAGTAGGTGAGGCGCTCCAGCGGCAGGTTCCCCGGGCCCCCGGTCCGACCGTCCGACGGTCGGGCCGGGGGCCCCTCGCGTACGCCGGTCAGGGCACCGTCTTCTCGATCGCCGCGCGGCCCAGCTCGGCCAGGTCCCGGCGGGCCCGCTCGACGTTCTCCGGCGTCAGGTCCTGCCCCCGGGCCGCGACCAGGTCCTCCGGCTCCCAGGGCTGCTCCGCCCCGGTGCGGATGTGGTCCGGGGCCGCGCCCGTGCCGGTGCCGGTCGCGCCGGTGCCGGCGGCGTACGGGTCGCCGATCAGCTCGTCGCCGCCGGTGTCGTCGGCGGGCCCGGTGAACGACGGAGTGTCGCGATCGGCGCCGCCCCCGGTCATCAGCTGCGGGATGCCGGTGTCGTCCTCGGCCGCCGCGGACATCTCCGGGCTCTCCTCCAGCGGCCGGTCACGGTCACGATCCGTCATGTCGCTGCCCTCCCGTCACCAGGTGCTCTCCTGATCCTGCTCGGGTACCCGGAGCGACGGTGCCCATGCCGCGCGTCGACCGGCCGGCTCAGCGTTCCTCGTCGGAGGTCTCCGGCGGCTCGACCGGATTGCGCCACTGCCAGAGCAGCATCAGCACCCCGAAGACGAGCATGCCGAGGCCCGCCCAGAGGTTGATCCGGACCCCCTGCGCCTTCCGCACCGCGGAATCGCCGTCGAAGATCCCGATGAGGGTGACGATCGCCCCGTACGCGGTGAAGAGGCCACCGATCACCCGGCGGATGTCGAACAGCCGGGCGGCGGCCGAGCGGCGGCGGGCCTCCTCGGTGGCCTCGACCGACCGGTCGTGCCCGTGCGGGTTGAGGTTGTCCATGCTCATGGCGGGGACCCCTTCCTAGAAGAACGGCACGTAGAGCAGGAGGGACAGCACGACCGCGATCAGGCCGAGCAGCACCGGGGAGCGCCACCAGACGGCGTCCCCGGTCAGCACGTCGCCCTTCACGTCGACGGCGCCCATGCCGTACACCAGCCCGCGCAGGTCCTCGTCGCGCCTCCTCGCGGTGAACGGCGTGACCACGACCGCGACGACGGCCGCCGTGACGAAGGCGATGCCGGCGCCCCAGAAGCTCTCCTCCAGGTCCGAGTTGAAGTGCACCACCCCGGCCTTGTAGAGCAGGTAGGTCGCCAGCGCCGCCAGGGTGCCCATGAGCAGGGAGAGGAAGCCGGCCGCCGCGCTCATCCGGCGCCAGAACATGCCGATGATGAAGGTGGCGAACAGCGGCGCGTTGAACAGCGAGAAGAGCGCCTGGATGTAGTTCATGATGTTGCTGAACCCGGCGGCGATGAAGGCGGTCCCGATGCCGACCAGGACGCCGCCGACCGTGGCCCACCGGCCGATGCGGATGTAGTAGTCGTCGGGGCGGTCCCGCCGCACGTACTGCTGCCAGATGTCGTAGGTGAACACGGTGTTGAAGCCGCTCACGTTGGCCGCCATGCCGGCCATGAACGACGCGACCAGGCCCGTCACCGCGATGCCGAGCACGCCGTTGGGGAGCAGGTCGCGCATCAGCAGCGGGATCGCGTTGTTGTAGACCAGGTCGCCGCTCTCCGCCCCGAGTCCCTGCACCGTCACCAGGGCGACCAGGCCGGGGATCACCGTGACCACCGGGATGAGCAGCTTCGGGTACGCGGCGATGATCGGCGTACGCCGGGCGGCGCTCATGTTCTTGGCCGACAGCGCGCGCTGCACCTCGGCGAAGTTGGTCGTCCAGTAGCCGAAGGAGAGCACGAAGCCGAGGCCGAAGACGATGCCGATCCAGTGCGCGCCGAGCGGGTTGTCGGTGCCGCCGGTGTCCTGCCAGGTGTGCAGCCCCGCTTCGCCCAGCTTCGACTCGCGCACCGCGTCCATCAGGCCGGCGACGCCGCCCACCTTGACCAGTCCCAGGATCGTGATCGGCAGCAGGCCCGCGATGATCACGAAGAACTGGAGCACCTCGTTGTAGATGGCCCCGGAGAGCCCGCCCACGGTGATGTACGCCAGCACGATCAGCGCGCCGATCACGATGGCCACCCAGAGCGGCCAGCCGAGCAGCGCCTGCATGATCAGGGCCAGGGCGTAGAGGTTCACGCCGGCGATGAGCACCTGGGCGACGGCGAAGCTGAGCGCGTTCAGCAGGTGGGTGGGGCGGTTGAAGCGCAGGCGCAGGTACTCGGGCACGCTGCGGACCTTCGAGCCGTAGTAGAACGGCATCATCACGATGCCGAGGAAGACCATCGCCGGTACGGCGCCGATCCAGTAGTAGTGCAACGTCATCGCGCCGTACTGGGCGCCGTTGGCGGCCATGCCGATGATCTCCAACGCCCCGAGGTTGGCGGAGACGAAGGCGAGCCCGGTCACCCAGGCGGGCAGCGAGCGGCCGGAGAGGAAGAAGTCGACGCTGGTCCTGATGGCCCGCCGGGCGGCGAAGCCGACACCCAGCACCGTGACGAAGTAGAGCGCCAGGATGCCGTAGTCCAGGACGTTCATGTTCAGCCGCAGGCCATCGCCGTCCATCCCGGTAACCCTCCGTCGTCGTCCGTGCCGGATGAGTGCGCGCGCGGCCAATTACCCCGAACGCGCCGTTTCACGCCCACGGCGACGAAACCGCCCGCGAATCCTTCTGCGGCCCGTCCCGCGTCTGCGGGGGACGGGGAAGCGACGCCGGACGGCGAGAGGCGCCCCCGGCCGACCGGCCGGGGGCGCCTCCCACTGGAGGTCGGGTCAGCGTCCGAGCACCCGGTCCAGGAAGTCGCGGTAGTGGCGCACGGCCATCCGGAGCTGCTCGGTGTCGGCCGAACCGGCGTCCTGCCAGCCGCCCAGCTTGTTCTTCTGGGCGGACAGCGCCGAGGAGAGCGCCTGGATGGCCTCGTCGACCAGGGACTGGGCCTCGCCCGCCGCCGCGCGGGGGTCGTCGACGAAGCGCAGCTGGACGTCGCGCCAGCGGTCCCGGAAGCCCTGCGCCGTCGAGGGGTCGAAGAGGCTGGCCGGCTCCGCGGCCACCGTCGCGCCCGCCGGCCGGTCCATCCCGGCGGCCTCCAGATCCCCGGTGCCCGCGCGGGCGGCCGGCGTGTGCCCGGCGTCCGGGTCGACCATGGCCGGTGTGGCGCTGCCGTACCCGGCCGCCGCGGCCGCGCCACCCTCCGCGTCGCCGGTCAGGTCGGACCGGCGCTCGCGACGGCCGTCGGCGTCGTCCGGGTCCAGCGCCTCCGTGTCGCCCCGGCGAGCCTGCCGGTCGTCGTGCCGGTCGTCGCCGAGCCCGACGGAGCGGTGGAACTCGGCGGTCGGGTCCGCCCGGCGGCCCTCCCGGGGGCCGCCCACGGCGCCGTCGCCCGGCCGTGCCGTGGACTCCGCGCGCGGGTCGGGCTCGTCCTCCGGAAGGGGGCTGGCCAGCGCGGACGCGGCGACCGCGCCGCCGACGCTGGTGGCGCCGAAGGCCGTCGGCACCGGCCCCGGCTCGTGGAACCCGGCCCGGTCGCCGTCGGTGTCGCGGTCGTCCGGCCGGGCCCTGCCGGCGCCCCGGCCGCGCGACGGATCGCCGTCGGTCCGGTCACCGTCGCCGGCGACCGCCGGATCGTCGAAGGTGCCCCGGTCGTCGAGGGCGTCCTCGGGTACGTCGGTCCGACCGGCCCGGTCGCCCGGAGGCGGCACCGGCACCGGCACCGGCTCGGAGCGGACGGCCTCGGGGTGCTCGTTGCCCACCCGCTGCTCTTCCTGGCGCATGGTCATCCTCCTAGCGGCTCGTGGCGTCGTGCTGGCTGTCCGGGTTGCGCTGCTCGGACGGTCGGGCTCCGACCGGCTCCTCGCCGAGCAGGTCGGCGAAGAGGGCGCGGTAGTGCACGACGGCCTGGCGGAGTTCCTCCGTGCTGGCCTCGCCCCGGGAGTTGCGCAGGTGGATCTCGTGGGCGTCGCGGTAGTGGCCCAGCGTGCGGGCGTGCTCGACGGAGAGGTGGGCGATCTGGTCGGAGAACTCGCCGGTCGGGTAGCCCCGTTCCGCGATGAGCCGGGTGACCAGCTCGTCCGCTTCGCCCACGGTCTCGGCGGGGGAGTCGACGAAGCGGACCTGGAGCTCCTCCCACGCGGCCGCGTACCGGGCACGGGACTCGGGGGCGAGGGGGGTGAGCGTGAGTTCCGCGTGGCGACGTTCCCGTTCCCGCAGCTCCCGCTCGGCGGCGGTGCGGCTGTCCTGCTCGGAGACGGCACGGTCGTACTCGGGCCCGAACCGCGACCGCAGCGCGCGGCGGCGCGCGTACGACCGGGCGGCCACGGCCACCGCCGCGATCACCAGCACGACGAGAACTATGACGATTACCTGCGTGGGCGACATGGCTCCTCCTTCGTCAGGTGGTATTCCCTCCCTTCACTGATCGCCAATCCCGTTCCGGGGCACTTTCCTGCCCGACCCGTCGTCCGCCGGTCGCCGACGGGGCGCAGCCGCCCCGGGCATTCCCCGCCGCAGCCATGACGAGTCACACAGCGTGACCGGGCGCGAAAACTTGACTCGTTCCAGAAAACAGGGTTGGGTGGGGTGATGCCGGTCAGAACCGATGCCGAAAGCCTGCGGGCGGTGGGGCTGCGTGTCACGCGGCCCCGACTCGCGGTGCTGGCTACGGTGCGTGACCGGCCGCACCTGGACGCCGACGCGATCACGCGACTCGCCCGGATCAGCCTCGGGCGGATCTCGGGCCAGGCGGTCTACGACGTCCTGCGCGCGCTCACCGGCGCGGGCCTGCTGCGCCGGTTCGTCCCGGCCGGCGGCCCCGCGCTCTACGAGTTGGGCGGGGACGACCACGACCACCTGGTCTGCCGGGACTGCGGCGCGATCGTCGACACCCCGCGCAACCGGACCCCTGGGCCCTGCCTGGACCCCGGGGCCTCCGCGTTCGCGGTGGAGTTCGCCGAGGTCACCTACTGGGGCCGGTGCCCCGGGTGTCAGTCGCGCCGCGACTGACGCCAGCCGCCCCACCGATCAGGAGGAGAGCCATGAGCGACCCGCACGCCAGCAAGCCGATCCTCACCACCCGTCAGGGTCACCCCGTGCACAACAACCAGCAGCAGCGGACGGTCGGCTCGCGCGGCCCCGCGACGCTGGAGAACTACCACTTCCTGGAGAAGATCAGCCACTTCGACCGGGAGCGGATCCCGGAGCGGGTGGTGCACGCCCGCGGCTTCGTGGCGCACGGCGAGTTCGAGGCGTACGGGACGATCGGCGACCAGCCGGCGTCGACGTACACCCGGGCGAAGCTGTTCCAGACCAAGGGGAAGAAGACCCCGGTCACCATCCGCTTCTCCACCGTCATCGGTGGGCGGGACTCCTCCGAGGCGGCCCGCGATCCGCGCGGCTTCGCCGTGAAGTTCCGCACCGACGACGGCAACTGGGACATGGTGGGCAACAACCTCCAGATCTTCTTCATCCGCGACGCGATCAAGTTCCCCGACGTGATCCACTCGCTGAAGCCGGACCCGGTCACCTTCCGCCAGGAGCCGAACCGGATCTTCGACTTCATGTCGAACACGCCCGAGTCGATGCACATGCTCACGTGGCTCTTCTCCCCGTACGGCATCCCGAAGAACTACCGGACGATGCGCGGCTCCGGGGTGAACACCTACCGCCTCGTCAACGCCGAGGGCGAGGGCGTGCTGGTCAAGTTCCACTGGCTGAGCCAGCAGGGTGAGCACAACCTCACCCAGGCCGAGGCGGACGCCATCCAGGCCACCGACCTGGGCCACGCCTCGAAGGACCTCTACGAGGCGATCGAGCGCGGCGACCATCCGAAGTGGGAGCTCAACGTCCAGGTCATGAGCGACGACGAGCACCCGGAGCTGGACTTCGACCCGCTCGACGACACCAAGATCTGGCCGGAGGAGGACTTCCCCTACCTGCCGGTCGGCATGATGACGCTCAACCGCAACATCACCGACCACCACGACGAGAACGAGCAGATCGCCTTCGGCACCGGCGTGCTGGTCGACGGCATCGACTTCTCCGACGACAAGATGCTGGTCGGCCGGACGTTCTCCTACTCGGACACCCAGCGTTACCGGGTCGGCCCGAACTACCTGCAGCTGCCGGTCAACCGGCCGCGCGAGGACGTGGCGGTCCGCACCAACCAGGGCGGCGGCCAGATGTCGTACGGGGTGGACAACCGCGGCGCCAACCCGCACATCAACTTCGAGCCGTCCTCCGTCGCCGGTCTCGAGGAGGCCGACGAGTCCTACCGGGAGTACCGTCCGTTCGTCTCCGGGCAGGTCATGAAGGCCCCGATCGAGCGGCAGAACAACTACTCCCAGGCCGGCCGGCGCTACCGCGAGATGGCCGACTGGGAGCGGGACGACCTGATCCTCAACCTCACCACCCTGCTGGCCCAGTGTGACAAGCACATCCAGGAGAAGATGGTCTGGCACTTCAGCCAGTGCGACTCCGACTACGGCCGTCGGCTCGCCGAGGGCCTCGGCATCCCCGTCGACGCCTGATCCGCGCCCGCACGAACGCCCCGCCGGCCACCACCGGCGGGGCGTTCGTCGATTGTGGACGTTCGTCCGGTAGGCCCGACGCGACGGACGGTAGTGCATCGGGCGAGGATTACGTATTCTGCCCAAGGCGTCCGCCGGACCTGCCCGGCACCGCGGGCCGGGACCACCGACCGCGACGCTGCCCGGCCGGCGCCGGCGTCCCCACAGCCACACCTTCCGGGCGAGGTCCGATTGAACACCCGCGACTGGCCGATCCGCTCGAAGCTGACCGCACTGGTCGTCGTGCCGGTGACGGCACTGCTGGCACTGTGGATCTTCGCCACCACGCTCACCTTCGGTCCCGCCCTGGACCTCCTCGCCGCCCGGACGCTCCTCTACGACCTCGGCCGCCCGGGCGAGACGGTGGTGGCCGAGCTGCAACGGGAGCGCCGACTCTCGGTCGTCCAGCTGGCCGGCGACGGCGCCGCGCCGGGGCTCGCCGAGCAGCGGCAGCGGACCGACCGGGCGATCGCCGAGCTGCGCCGCCGGGTCGGCGGGGAGGAACTGCGCGACGCCGCCGACGACATCCTCGACGCCCGGCTCGACCAGCTGGTCACCGCACTGGAGGCGCTGCCGGCCGGGCGGGGGTTCATCGACCGGCGGGCGGTCGACCGGGCCGGCGCGGTCGGGCTCTACAGCGGCATGATCAACTCTGCCTTCCAGGCGTTCTCGGCGATGGCCAACCTGCCCGACCGGGACCTCAACCGGCAGGCCCTCGCCGTCACCGGGCTCGGCCGGTCCCGGGAGCTGCTCGGCCAGACCGACGCCCTGCTCGCCGGGGCGTTCACCGCCGGCCGGTTCGCCGGCGGAGAGCACCTGCAGCTGGTGCAGACCATAGGCAACCAGCGGTTCCTCGCGGAGACGGCGGTCGCCGACCTGCCGGACGCCGAACGCGCCGCGTTCCAGCGGTTGACCGAGGGGGATGCCTTCGGCCGGTTGCGGACGATGCAGGACACGCTGGTGGGTGCCGGGTCCGCCACCCGGCCGGCCGTGGACCCGGCGGCCTGGCAGGAGAGCTACCAGGCGGTGCACGAGGCGCTGCGCGAGTTCGAGCTGGCGCAGGCCGACGGGCTCGCCGAACGGTCGGTGCCGTCGGCCGTACGCATCCTGGTCCGGCTCGCCGCCGCCGGAGTGCTGGGCCTGGCCGCCGTCGTGGTCTCGGTCCTCGTGGCGCTGCGGGTCGGCCGCAACCTCGCGCACCGGCTCAGCGGCGTACGCACGGCGGCGCTGGAGACCGCCGAGCACCGGCTGCCGGACGTGGTGGCCCGGCTGCGCCGGGGCGAGCAGGTCGACGTCGCCCGGGAGGCGCCCCCGCTGGAGTACGGCGGCGACGAGATCGGCCAGGTGGCGCGGGCGTTCACCGAGGTGCAGCGCACGGCGGTCCAGTCGGCCGTCGACGAGGTGACCCTGCGCCGCGGGCTCAACGAGGTGTTCCTCAACATCGCCCGGCGCAGCCAGGGGCTGGTGCACCGGCAGCTCGCGCTGCTCGACCGGATGGAGCGGCACACCGAGGACCCGGACGAGCTGGCGGAGCTGTTCCGTGTCGACCACCTCGCCACCCGGCTGCGGCGGCACGCCGAGGACCTGGTCATCCTGGCCGGCGCGGCCCCCGGCCGGGGCTGGCGCAACCCGGTCGCCACGGTCGACCTGGTGCGGGGAGCGATCTCCGAGGTCGAGTCGTACGACCGTGTCGACATCACCGCCGTGGCACCGGCCGGCGTGCTGGGACGGGCCGTCGGCGACGTGATCCACCTGCTCGCCGAGCTGATCGAGAACGCCACCGCGTTCTCGCCGCCGCAGACCCGGGTGGAGGTCTGCGGGCAGCACGTGGCGAACGGCTACGTGGTGGAGATCACCGACCGGGGTCTGGGCATGTCCGCCGCCGCGCTCGAGGACACCAACCGCCGGCTGGCCCGCTCGCCCGACTTCGAGCCGACCGAGACCGCCCGGCTCGGGCACTTCGTGGTGGCCCGCCTCGCCGCCCGGCACGGCGTCCGGGTGCGGCTGCGTCCGTCCGACGGCGGCGGGTTGACCGCCGTCGTGCTCATCCCCACCGACCTGGTCACCGACGAGCCCGCCCTGCCGCCGACCGGTGGCCCGCCGGTGGCGCCCCGTGCCACGGGCACGCCGGAGGAGCGGCGGCTCGCCCGGGCGAGCCGGCTCAGTACCCTGCCCCGCCCGGCCCGCTCCGCCGGGTCCACCTCGGCGGCCCCGGCCGCCCCGGACCCGGCCCGGCCCGCTCCGCCCGGCGTGCCCTCGAGGGGCCCGGTCCCGCCCGCCGTGGCGCCCGGCGCTCCGGACCCGGCCGGCGCGGCTCCCCGGGACGCGGCCTCCGGCGGTCCCGCCCAGCTCGACGGGCTTCCCCGGCGGGTGCGTCGACGGCCTCCGGGGCACCCGGACACTCCCGGCGGCGACGCGGGCCGGCGGTCGGCGCTGGACGGGCCGACGCTGCGGCAACCGGTGATCGAGGTGCCCACCCCACGCAGTCCCGAGGAGGCGCGCCGGGCGATGTCCGCCCTGCAGGCCGGTACCGCCCGTGGTCGCGCGGCGGCCGGCGGGACGCCGCCGGAGCGCGCCGCCACCGCCACGGCGGGAACGGCCACCGCCACGGCGCCGGAGCGCGCCGCCTCCGGGGCGGTCCCCGGGGCGGCCGCCGCCGGCACCGCCGACCGGCCGGACCGACCGCGCGAAGACCCGAGCCCGACGCCGGCCGAGCGGCCGGCGGACACCGAACCCACGACCGCGACGGAGAGGGACGCCTGATGCATCCGACGAGGCAGAGCGCCGATCTCGACTGGTTGCTCGACGAGCTGGTGGAACGGGTGCCACCCGCCCGACAGGCGGTGGTGCTCTCGGCCGACGGGCTGCTGATCGGCTCCTCCGCCGGCATGGACCGTGCCGACGCCGAGCACCTGTCCGCCCTGGCGTCCGGCTTCTCCAGCCTGGCCCGGGGCGCGAGCCGGCAGGTGGCCGGCGGAGCGGTCCGGCAGACCGTGGTGGAGATGGAGTCCGCGTACCTCTTCGTCACCGCCGCCGGGCAGGGCGCCTGTCTGGCCGTGGTCAGCGACGCCGACGCGGACATCGGCCTGGTGGCGTACGAGATGGCGATGCTGGTCACCCGGGTCGGAGAGAATCTGAGCGCGCCGGCCCGGTCCACGGCGGGGGCCGCCGATGCGGGCTGAGTCGCCCGGGCCGCAGCACGAGTGGCTGGACGACGACGCCGGCCCGGTCGTGCGGCCCTACACCCTCACCGGCGGCCGGGTCCGCTCCGCCGCGGACGGATTCGACCTGGTCGCGTACGTGCTGGCCGAGGCGGCCGTCGACCCGGCCGTCCACCCCGAACTGCACCCCGAGCACCGGCGCCTGGTGGCGCTGGCCGCCCGGCCGGTCCCCGTCGCGGAGCTCGCGGCCGACCTCGACCTCGCCGTGGGCGTGGTCCGCGTACTTCTCGGCGACCTGTTGGCGCGGGGGCTGGTCGCGGTGCACCAGCCGACGGCCGCCGCATACCTGCCCGACGACGACATCCTCAAGGCGGTGGTCAGTGGACTCCGTGCGCTATGACCGAACCGGATCCGGCCCGCGGATCCCGCTCGCGCTCAAGATCCTGATCGCCGGAGGCTTCGGCGCCGGCAAGACCACGCTGGTGAGCGCGCTCAGCGAGGTCCGGCCGCTGCAGACCGAGGAGGTGTTGACCGGAGCCGGCATCGGCACCGACGACCTCTCCGGCGTCGAGGCGAAGTCCACCACGACGGTGGCGATGGACTTCGGTCGGATCACGATCAACGACGATCTCCAGGTCTACCTCTTCGGCACCCCGGGCCAGGACCGGTTCTGGTTCCTCTGGGACGAGCTGGCGTTCGGGGCGCTCGGCGCGGTGGTGCTCGCCGACACCCGCCGGCTCGCCGACTGCTTCCCGTCGATCGACTACTTCGAGCAGCGGGGGGTGCCGTTCGTGGTGGGGGTGAACTGCTTCGACGGCGCCCGCAAGTTCAGCCTGGAGTCCGTACGCCAGGCGCTGGACCTCGACCCCGACGTGCCGCTGGTGCTCTGCGACGCGCGGGACCGGCAGTCCGGCAAGGAGGTGCTGATCGCATTGGTCGAGCACGTGGCCCGGCAGCGCGGGGAACCGGTACCGGCGGCCTGATCCGGCGCGGCGGCCCGGTGTCCGTCGACGAGCCGCCGCGATTCGGCGGGATTTTCGGGGCTAAGCCGGCGGCCCAGCGGGAAGGCTGAGGGGAGCGGTGGAGGAATCGGCGGAAGGCGGATCGGTGACAGGTCAGGGCGAGATGGTCCACGTCGGCGGTTACACGGCGCACAGCGGGGGTCGGGGCACCGGCATCGTGGCGGCGCGGCGGGACCCCGGCTCCGGTGAGCTGACCCCGCTCGGCACCGTCGCGGTCACCCCCTCGCCCTCGTTCCTCGCCCGGCACCCGCGGCTGCCCGTGCTGTACGCCGTGAACGAGCTGCCCGACGGGCAGGTGAGCGCCTTCGCCGTCGGCGCCGACGGCGACCTCACCCCGCTCGGCACGCGATCCACCGGGGCCGCGGAGCCCTGCCACCTGGCGGTCGTCCCGGACTGCGGCCACCTCGTCGTGGCCAACTACGGCGGCGGCGCCGTGACGCTGTTCCCGCTCGACTCCGACGGGGTGCCCGCCGAGCGCAGCGACCTGGTGGCGCACGAGGGACACGGCCCGGACCCGGAGCGCCAGGAACGCGCGCACGCCCACATGGTGAACCCGGACCCGGGACGGGGCCCGCTGCTCGCGGTCGACCTGGGCACCGACTCGATCTACCGCTACGACCTGGACGCGGCCAGCGGCCGGCTGGTGCCCCGGGCGCCCCGGGTGCGTACGGCTGCCGGCGTCGGCCCCCGGCACCTGGCCCGGCACCCCGACGGGCGGCGCTGCTGGGTCACGGGGGAGCTGGACGGCTCCGTCACCGCCTACGAGCTGACCGGCGACGGCGCGCTGCACCAGCGGGGGCGGGTCGAGGCCAGCGACCGGCCCGGGCACGTCCAGCCGTCGGAGATCGCGGTCGGCCCGGACGGGCGCTTCCTCTACGTCGCCAACCGGGGCGCGGGCACCGTCGCGGTCTTCGCCCTCGCCGGCGAGCTGCCGGAACTGGTCGCCGAGGTGGACACCGGCGGGGAGTGGCCGCGGCACTTCGCCCTGACCGGGGAGCACCTCTACGTCGCCGACGAGCGGGCCGACATGGTGCGGGCCTTCCGGGTGGACGCGGCCACCGGCGTCCCGGCTCCGGTCGGCGAGCCGGTGGCGGTGGCGAGCCCCACCTGCGTGCTGCCCTGACCAGCAACGATGTCGCCGATGTCAACACGATGAGGCGGCATCCTCACTCATGGTGACAATTTAGCGATCAACTATTTCTCCTGCGTAACTTTCGTCCGAACGGCCCGTGGCAGTCGTCTGGACGGGTCCGCAAGATGGTCAGGTGTCAGCAGGCCGCCATCGCATGCGTAGGAACCTTCACGCAGCCACCGCCGCCGCTGCCGTGGGCGTCCTCGCCGTCACGGCCGGCGGCTGGTTCGGTTACCAGCAGCTGGCACAACCCGACTGCTCGGGCCGGATCGAACTCTCCGTCGCGGTCGCGGCCGAACTCGCCCCGGCGGTCGACGCCGCCGCCGCGCAGTGGGTGAAGGACGGCGCCGCGGTGGGCGGCACCTGCATCGCGGTGAACGTCGCGGCCACCGATCCGGTCGACGTGGCGGCGACGGTCGCGGCGAAGCACGGCGTCACCCTGGCCGGCGTGGGGCAGGCCAGCGGCACGTCGGTCAGCCCGGACGTCTGGGTACCCGACTCCTCCACGTGGCTGCTGCGGCTCAAGACCGGTGGCGCCACCGCCTTCGAGCCGGGCAACGGGGCGTCCATCGCGCGCAGCCCCGTGGTCGTGGCGATGCCGGTGCCGATCGCCACGCGGCTGGGCTGGCCGCAGAAGAAGTTCAGCTGGACCCAGCTCCTGCAGCAGGTGCAGAGCGACAAGCCGTTGCGCACCGGGATCGTCGAGCCGACCCGCGACGCCGCCGGCCTGTCCGGCCTGCTCTCGCTGACGGCCGCCGCCAGCGCCTCCGGCGGCCCGGACGCCGAGAAGGAGAAGGTCGCCGCGCTGCGGGCGCTGGCCACCGACCGCTCGGCGCTGCGGCCGGACCTGCTCGCCCGGTTCCCCACCGCCTCGGATCCCACGACGATCGCCAGCAGCCTGGGGGCGGCGGCGCTCTCGGAAGAGGACGTGATCCAGTACAACAGCAAGAAGCCGCCGGTGCCGCTGGCGGCGCTCTACCTGGAGCCGGCCCCCGCGCCGCTGGACTACCCGTACGCGGTGCTGCCCGGCATCGAGCCGGCCAAGGCGTCGGCGGCGCGGGTGCTCTACGAGGTGCTCACCACCGACGGCTTCGGCGACCGGCTGGCGAGACAGTCGCTGCGCGCGCCGGACGGCAACTGGGGCGCGGGCTTCGACGCGCCGCAGGGCGCGCCCAGCCCGGCCGGCGGCGCGACCCCGCCGGCCAACGGCGGCGGTTCGGCCACGGGCGGGCTCGACCCGCAGGCCATGGACCGTGCCGTGTCCAGCTGGTCGATCGCCACCCAGTCCGGCCGGATGCTCGCCGTGATCGACGTCTCCGGGTCGATGAAGGAGAAGGTGGCCAACGCCGGCAACGCGACCCGGCAGCAGGTCACCGTCGAGGCCGCCCGGCGGGGACTGAACCTCTTCGACGACTCCTGGTCGATCGGCCTCTGGACGTTCTCCACCCGCCTGGTGGGCAACCGCGACCACCGGGAACTGCTTCCGATCGGGCCGTTGTCCCGTCAGCGCGGCAAGCTGGAGCAGTCGCTGGGCGCGATCCGTTCCTCGACCGGCAACACCGGCCTCTACGACACGGTGCTGGCGGCGTACCAGCAGGTGCAGGACAACTGGGAGCCGGGCCGGGTCAACTCGGTCGTGTTGTTCACCGACGGCAAGAACGAGGACTCCGACGGCATCACGCAGCAGAAGCTGCTGAGCGAACTCGACGAGATCAAGGACCCGGAGCGGCCGGTGCAGGTCGTGATCATCGGTATCGGCGGCGACGTGAGCAAGGCCGAGCTGAAGTCGATCACCGACGTGACCGGTGGCGGCGCCTTCGTCACCGAGGACCCCACCAGGATCGGCGACATCTTCCTGAAGGCGATCGCGTTGCGCAAGGCTCCCACCTGAGCCGCAGTACAGCGCGGGGCGGACCCGTCGCACAGGACCGGGCGCCGTGGGCCCTTTCCCGGAAGGGTGTTCCTCGGGGAAAGTAGTGACGGTAATGCGTCCGAAGCGATCGGCGACCGTGGTTGTCGGGGCAGGATGTCCTGGTGCCCCTTCGGTCGACCCGCGACGCGGGCCTGCCGTACGGGCCGTCGTCGACCGAAGTGGGGAGGGCCGGTGACCTCAGCGACGCTGTTGACCCCCGCCAGCACGTCGTCGAAACCGGAGAAACCACGACCAGGGCCGGCCCGCGCCCGCGAGCGCGCCTACATCCGGTCCCTGGTGGTGCTGGACACCACCGTCCTGACCGTCGCCGTGCTCGTCGGCTACGTCGCCCGGTTCGGCGGCGACACCCCCGGCGGCTCGAAGATCCCCTACATCCTGGTCGCTCCCGGGCTGGTCGTCGCCTGGCTGGTCTCGCTGCGCGTGCTGCGCTGCTACGACGACCGCGTCCTCGGCTACGGCGCCGACGAGTACCGCCGGGTCAGCACCGCCAGCCTGCGCCTCGCCGGGGGCGTCGCGATCGCCGGCTACATCGCCGACGTCGGCGTCTCCCGGGGATTCCTCGGCATCTCGTTCGCCGTCGGCATGCTGGGTCTGGAGGTCGCCCGGTTCGCCGCCCGCAAGCGCCTGCACCGGGCCCGCTCCGAGGGGGCGGGCTGGTCGCGCAAGGTGCTGGTGGTCGGCGACACGGCGCACGTGCTGGAGTTGGTGCACACGCTGCGCCGCGAGCCGTACGCGGGCTACCAGGTCGTCGGTGCCTGCATCCCGGACGCGCTGCTCGCCCCGGTCGCGCAGCGGCTGGGCGACGTGCCGGTGGTCGGCTCGTTCCGCGGCATCCCCGAGGCGGCCACCGCCATCGGCGCGGACACCGTCGCGGTGACCGCCTCCGGCGAGTTGACCGCCACCCGGCTGCGCCGGTTGGGCTGGCAGTTGGAGGGCACCGGCATCGACCTGGTGGTGGCCCCGGCGTTGACCGACGTCGCCGGCCCGCGCATCCACACCCGCCCGGTCGCCGGGCTGCCGCTGATCCACGTCGAGGCGCCGGAGTTCCGCGGGGCCCGCAAGCTGGTGAAGGGCTTCGTCGACCGGGCCGTCTCCTCGGTGGCCCTGACCCTGCTGCTGCCGCTGCTGGCCGTCGTCGCGCTGGCGATCAAGATCGACAGTCGGGGGCCGGTGCTGTTCCGGCAGACCCGCGTGGGGCAGGGCGGGCGGGAGTTCGGCGTCTACAAGTTCCGCACCATGGTGGTCGACGCCGACGCCCTGCTGGCCGCGCTGGCCGCCCGCAACGAGACCGACGGCCTCATGTTCAAGATGCGCGACGACCCTCGGGTGACCCGGATCGGGCGGCTGCTGCGCAAGTGGTCGCTGGACGAGCTGCCGCAGCTGGTCAACGTCCTGCTCGGGCACATGAGCCTGGTCGGGCCGCGCCCGCCGCTGCCCTCGGAGGTGGCCCGCTACGACGGCGACGTGGCCCGCCGGCTGCTGGTCAAGCCCGGCATGACGGGGCTCTGGCAGGTCAGCGGCCGGTCCGACCTGAGCTGGGAGGACGGCATCCGGCTGGACCTCTACTACGTGGAGAACTGGTCGCTCGCCGCCGACCTGACGATCCTGTGGAAGACCTTCGGCGCGGTGCTCAACAGCCGCGGGGCGTACTGAGCGTCCCCGGCGCTCAGTCCTGGGGGCCGGTCCAGTCCAGGCACACCACCACCGCGTCGTCGCTCAGGTCGCCGGCGACGAACGCGCGCAGGTCGCCGATCAGCGAGCGGACGGCGTCCAGCGGCTCCATCGGCCCGGTCCGGCGCAGGAACCGCTCCAGCGCGCTCTCGCCGTAGCGGACGCTCCGCCCCGTGGCGTCGATGACGCCGTCGCTGACCACGAAGAGCCGGTCGCCGCGGCACAGCTCGAAGTGCTGCTCCCGGTAGTCGGTGGCCTCGAACATGCCGAGCGGGAACTGCGCCTCCAGCGGCAGTTCCCGGGTGCTCCCGTCGCGCAGCAGCACCAGCCGGGGCGAGCCGGCGTCGACCACGGTGAGCAGCCCCGAGCGCAGGTCCAGCTCCATCAGCAGCGCGGCGAGGTGCTGGTCGCCCCGGTGCAGGTCGTAGATCGCCTGGTCGGCGAGGGCCGCCTGGTCGGCCAGGCCGAGCCCGGAGCGGCGGGCGTTGCGCAGCGCGTGGGTGGCGAGCGAGGTGAGCATCGCCGCGGCCACCCCCTCGCCCGTGCCGTTGATGGTGGACAGCCAGACCCGGTTGCCGTCGTCGGACCAGTCGAAGCTGTCGCCGCGCACCGCGTACGCCGGCTCGAGCTGCCCGGCCAGGCTGAACGACGGGCGGGTCCGGCTGCGGCCGGGGAGCATCTCCCACTGCATCTCGGCGGCGAGGGTGAGGCGCCTGCTGCGGCTCGCGACCCGGTACACGTCCGTGCCCTCGGTGACCGCGGCGATCTCGTGGGCGAGCGCGGTGGCGATCTCCGTCAGCTCGTCGAGCGTCTCCCGCCCGGTCGGCGCGGGCGCCACCACCAGCACGCCCCGGCGTTCCCCGCGCATGGACACCGGCAGGTAGCCGGTGTCGTCCGCGACGATCGGGCTCTGGTGGTCGAAGCAGCGCCAGGCGGGGTGCCCGGGGGTGGTGACGGGCTCCTCCCCGACGAGGGGCAGCAGCGCCGCCAACCGGTAGTCGACCTGGAGCAGGTCCACCCGGGTGGTCCCGTAGCCCGCGGCCAGGACGTCGGCGATCCGGTCCAGCAGGAGGTCCGCGGGCGCCTCGTTGAGGACGCGCCGTGCCTGATTGACCGGTTCGCTCATCGTCGCTCCTTCGGCACGAGCCCAGACCAGTGGATTCGGAGTACGCTCGGGCCCACCATGGCGGAAGTACCCGGTCCCTACGGACCCGAGACGAGTATGGCGGTCGAGCTCGACGCGGTGGCCGATGCCCTGCTGACGGTCTGGGAGGCCGCGCGGGAGCGGACGACCAGTCGGGTCTCGGGCGCGCAGCTGCGCGCCATCATGCTGGTCGAGCAGCACGAGGGAATCAACCTCCGCCGCCTGGCCACCGGGCTCGACATGCTGCTCTCCTCCGCCAGCCGGCTCTGCGACCGCCTGGTGGCGGCGGGCATGCTGGAACGCGAGCCCGGCCGGTTCGACCGGCGGGAGATCTCGCTGCACCTCACCCAGGAGGCCCGCCGGCTCCTCGCCGAGCTGCGCGACGACCGGCGTCAGCAGCTCGCCGCGATCCTCGCCGACATGACCCCCGAGGGGCGGCAGGCCCTGCTGCGGGGCATGCGGGAGTTCGACGAGGCCGCGCGCCACCGCAGCGCCTCCGTGCAGTCCGTCGAGGCGGCCGGCCCGTGGCCGGGCGCACCGTCCGGCCGTCCGGTCGACCTGCCGACGCAGGAACGGCCGGGCACCGGAGCACGGGTGGCCCGGACGGCCTGACCCGGGCGCCGTAGCCGGACGAGGAGGCCGCTCAGGCCGGTGCCGCCGCGACGGCCAGCATGGCGATGTCGTCCTGGTGCTGCCCGTCGAGCCATCCGTCGACGAGTTCGAGGAGCCGGTCGACCAGCGCGGCCGGGGCCAGCCCGGCGGCCGAGGCCAGCGCCGCGCGCAGCCGTTCCTCGCCGAACATCTCCTGGCCGTCGGGCCCGCCGCGCGCCTCGACCACCCCGTCGGTGTACGCGAGCAGCAGCTCGCCGGGGCCGAGCCGGAGGTCGACCTCGGCGAACCGGGCGGCGGCGAGCGCGCCCACCGGCATCCCGCCGACGGCCACCGACGTGACCGCGCCGTCGGCGTCGACCCGCAGCGGGGACGGGTGACCGCCGCCGGCGATCCGGACGGCGACTCCGCCGCCGGGCACCGCGTCGAGGGTGCCGAGCAGCAGGGTGGTGAACTGGCTGCGCCGGGCCGCGTCCGGGGCGTCGAAGAGTGCCTCGTTGAGCAGCCGCATCAGCTCCAGCGGCCGCTGCTCGACCAGGCGCAGGGTCCGCAGGGACTGGCGGACCCGCCCGGTGAGGACTGCCGCGCCGACACCCTTGCCGGCCACGTCGCCCAGGGCGAAGATCGCGCCTGCGGGGACGGGGAACACGTCGTAGAAGTCGCCGCCGATGCGCAGCCGGTCGCCGGCCGCCCGGTACCCGCCCGCGAGGGCGGCGCCCGGCACGGCCGGCAGGCCGGGCGGGAGCAGGCTGTTCTGCAGGACCCGCGCGAGGTGGACCTGCTCGCCGTAGAGCTCGGCGGCGTCGAGGGCCGCGCCCGCGCGGGCGGCGAACTCCCGGGCCAGCTCGACGTCGCGGCGGGCGAAGCCGGCGCGCCCGGCGCGGCGTACGAGCACCAGGGCGCCGGTGGTGCGTCCGGCGCCCCGCATGGGGCTGACGAGCACGGTGCCGGGGCTGCCGAAGTCGGGCGGGAGCACGGTGGTCAGGTCGACCGCCGCCCCGTCGGGCCACGGGGACGGGCCCACCGGGTGGCCGGCCAGCGCCTCGGCCAGCCCGGGCAGGGAGCCGGTCAGGGACCAGGTCGCCAGCCCGCTCGTCGGGGCGGGGTCTCTCCCGTCGTACCGGACCCAGTGCGGCTGGCCCTGCGCGGGCGGGGGCGGCAGGTGGACCACCACGGCCAGGTCGGCGAGGTAGGGCACGGGCAGGGTCGTGGTGGTCCGCAGGGTCTGCTCGCGCTGCAGGGAGAGGCCGAGACGGCTGCCGGCCTCGGCGAGGAACACCGTCCGGGAGCGTTCGACCTGCAGCGCCTCGACGCGCGCGTGTTCCTCGGTCACGTCCCGCACGTACCAGGCGTGCCGCCCGTCGGCCAGGTCGCGCCGTACGCCGCGCAGCCGGCGGCCACCGTGCTCGGCGTCGAAGCTGGCCGCCCCCGACCCCACCGCCCGGGCCACGGCCGGCACTGCACAGGTGGTCAGGTCCGTGGTGGGCGCGGCCTCGGGGAGCAGCGCCGTCGCCATCGCGTTGACCAGCGTCACCAGCCCCGCCCGGTCGACCACCACGACCGCCTCGGAGAGCCCGTCGAGCACCTCGCGGGTGAGCCCGGAGCTGGCGGGTCGCGCGGGGTCGGGGGAACGGCCGGAGCGGGCGGGCCGCCCGCCGTCGGTGGGACCCCTGACACCGCCCCGGGAGGCGGTGGTCACCGCCGCTCGCCGGGCGCCCCGGTCTGTCGACCTGTGCGCATGCTGGTCGTGCACTCCTCGGATGGGGGTCGTTGCCTCGGGGCAAGCGTACCGAGGCCGAGCCGCGCCGCCATCGGAGGAACGGGGCTCAGGTCGGGCGGGCCAGCCAACCGGCCGGACGTGCCAGGATCCGGCGTACCACCGAACCGGCCCCGCCGACGGCCGCGGCGGCGGCGCCGAGGGCCGCCGGGCGGACGGTGACCGGCGACCAGGCCGCGGTGAGCACCCGGCGGGAGATCTCGGCGAGCACCGGCGGGCGCAGCCACGGCGCCAGCGGGGCGTATCCGCCGCCGAGCACCACGGTGTCCAGGTCCAGCAGGTTCACCACGCCGGCGACGGCGACGCCCAGGGCGGTCCCGGCCCCCGCGAGGGCCTGTAGCACGGCGGGGTCGCCGGCCCCGGCCAGCTCGGCCAGCCGGGTCGTCGCGGTGTCCGCCGGGAGGTCCGCGCCGGCCAGCCCGGCCGCCGCCAGGATCGCCTCCTGACCGGCGTACGTCTCCAGACAGCCCCGGCCCCCGCAGCGGCAGGGCGGACCGTCGGGCCGGACCGGGATGTGACCGATCTCGCCGCTCCAGCCGCGCGCGCCCCGGAACAGGGACCCGTCGAGCACGATCCCGGCGCCGATGCCGACCTCGCCGGAGACGTGCAGGAAGCTGGCCCGGCCGGTCGGCCCGGCGTGCAGCTCGCCCAGGGCGGCGAGGTTGGCCTCGTTGTCGACCACCAGCGGGGGTACGCCGTCGACGTGCGCGGTCAGCGGCGGCCCGGCGCCGAGCAGCGCGGGGACGGGCACGTCGCGCCAGCCGAGGTTCGGGGCGAGGCGGACCAGGCCCGCGTCGTCGACCAGGCCGGGAACGGCCAGGGCCGCGCCGGCCAGGGTGAGCCCCTCTCCGGTGGCGTCGGCGCGGGCGCGGGCGGCCAGGTCGGTGAGCCGGGCGAGCGCCTCGGCGGGGGAGAGGGGGCGCAGGTCGGCGCGGTGCACCCGGTGGTGGCGGACCCGGCCGGCGAGGTCGACCACGCAGGCGGCCAGGTAGTCGACGTTGATCTCCAGGCCCAGCCCCGCCGGGCCGTCGGTGGCGAGCACCAGCCCTCGCGAGGGCCGCCCGGCGCCGGTGCGGGGCGTCGGCTCTGCCTCGGCGACCAACCGGCCGGCGAGCAGGTCCTCCACGACGGCCGAGACGGTGGCCCGGGTGAGACCGGTGCCCGCGGCCAGCTCGGCCCGGGAGGGCGGGCGGTCGGCGGCGGCGATCCGGTCGAGCACCAGGGCGAGGTTCCACTCGCGCAGGCTGCCCTGCCGCACCGCCCCGGCCGGGGCGTCGGGTCGGGTCACCCCTTGACACTGCCACAGGCCGGTCAAATAATTCAACCACTGAACAAATAGCGGACGACACCCGGAGGTCTGCCATGGCACCCCGTCCCACCCCCGCCGACAAGTTCTCCTTCGGCCTCTGGACGGTGGGCTGGCAGGCCCGCGACCCGTTCGGCGACGCCACCCGTCCCGAGCTGGACCCGGTCGAGGCGGTGCACCGCCTCGCCGAGCTGGGGGCGTACGGGATCACGTTCCACGACGACGACCTGGTGCCCTTCGGCGTCGACGCCGTCACCCGGGACCGGCACGTGGCCCGCTTCCGCAAGGCGCTCGACGAGACCGGCATGGTGGTGCCGATGGTGACCACCAACCTCTTCACCCACCCGGTCTTCAAGGACGGCGGCTTCACCAGCAACGACCGCGACGTGCGGCGCTACGCGCTGCGCAAGGTGCTGCGCAACGTCGACCTCGCCGCGGAACTCGGCGCCCGCACCTTCGTGATGTGGGGCGGCCGGGAGGGCGCCGAGTACGACCTCGCCAAGGACGTCCGGTCCGCGCTGGAGCGCTACCGGGAGGCCGTCGACCTGCTCTGCCAGTACGTCGTCGACTCCGGCTACGACCTGCGCTTCGCCATCGAGCCGAAGCCCAACGAGCCGCGCGGCGACATCCTCCTGCCCACCGTCGGGCACGCACTGGCCTTCATCTCCACCCTGGCCCGCCCCGAACTGGTCGGGCTCAACCCGGAGGTGGGGCACGAGCAGATGGCGGGCCTGAACTTCGCCCATGGCATCGCGCAGGCGCTCTGGCAGGGCAAGCTGTTCCACATCGACCTCAACGGTCAGCGCGGCGTCAAGTACGACCAGGACCTCGTCTTCGGCCACGGCGACCTGCTCAACGCGTTCGCCCTGGTCGACCTGCTGGAGCACGGCGGTCCCGGCGGGGTGCCCGCCTACGACGGCCCCCGGCACTTCGACTACAAGCCCTCGCGCACCGAGGACATGGCCGGCGTCTGGGCGTCGGCCGAGGCGAACATGCGCACCTACCTCCTGCTCAAGGAGCGGGCGGCGGCGTTCCGCGCGGACCCGGAGGTCGCCGGGTCGCTGGCCGCGAGCCGGGTCGCCGAGCTGGGCACGCCGACGCTGGCCCCGGGGGAGGGCTACGCCGAGCTGCTCGCCGACCGTAGCGCGTTCGAGGAGTTCGACGTCGACACCGCCGCCGCGAGGGGCTTCGGCTTCGTCCGGCTCAACCAGCTCGCCGTCGAGCACCTGCTCGGCGCCCGCTGAGGCCGCCGGCGATGGCGATCGTCGCGGGGGTCGACTCCTCGACCCAGTCCTGCAAGGTGGTCGTCCGGGACGCGGAGACCGGCGCCCTGCTCCGGCAGGGTCGGGCGCCGCACCCGGACGGCACCGAGGTCGACCCGGCGGCGTGGTGGTCCGCGCTGGGCGCGGCGGTCGACGCCGCGGGCGGGCTGGCCGACGTGGCGGCGATCTCCGTCGCCGGGCAGCAGCACGGCATGGTCTGTCTCGACGAGGCGGGCGGGGTGGTCCGGCCGGCCCTGCTGTGGAACGACACCCGCTCCGCCGGGGCCGCCGCCGAGCTGGTCGAGGAGGCCGGCGGCGGGGAGGCCGGCCGCCGCTTCTGGGCGGAGGCGGTGGGCAGCGTGCCGGTGGCCAGCTTCACCGTCACGAAACTGCGCTGGCTGGCCAGGCACGAGCCGGGGCACGCGGCCCGGGTGGCGGCGGTCTGTCTGCCGCACGACTGGCTGACCTGGCGGCTGGCCGGCGCGCCGGGCCTGTCGGCGCTGCGCACCGACCGGGGCGACGCCAGCGGGACCGGCTACTGGTCCCCGGCCACCGGCGACTACCGCCCCGACCTGCTGGAGCGGGCGTTCGGCGGGCGGCCGCACCTGCCGGGCGTGCTCGGCCCGGCGGAGCCGGCCGGCGCCGCACGCCCCGACGCCCTCCCGGGCCTGCCCGACGGGGCGGTGCTCGGCGCGGGCACCGGGGACAACGCCGCCGCCGCGCTCGGCGTCGGCGCGGTGCCGGGCGACGTGGTCGTCTCCATCGGCACCTCGGGCACCGTGTTCAGCGTCGCCGACTCCCCGGCCGCCGACCCGAGCGGCGCGGTCGCCGGCTTCGCCGACGCCACCGGCCGCTTCCTGCCGCTGGTCTGCACGCTCAACGCGGCCCGGGTGCTCGACGCTGCCGCGGCCATGCTCCGGGTCGACCTCGACGAGCTGGCCCGGCTGGCGCTCGCCGCCCCCGCCGGCGCGGACGGGCTGGTCATGGTGCCCTACCTGGAGGGTGAGCGCACGCCCGACCGGCCGCTGGCGTCCGGTGCCGTGCACGGGCTGACCCTGCGCACTTCGACGGCGGCGCACCTGGCGCGCGCCGCCGTCGAGGGGCTGCTCTGCGCGCTCGCCGACGGCCTCGACGCGCTCACCGCCCAGGGCGCCACGGTGCATCGGGTGATCCTGGTCGGCGGGGGTGCCCGCTCGGTGGCGGTGCGCCGGATCGCGCCGCAGGTCCTCGGGGTGCCGGTGGTCGTCCCGCCGCCCGGGGAGTACGTGGCCGACGGCGCGGCCCGCCAGGCCGCCTGGGTCGCCCTGGGCGGCGCGGCGGCCCCCGCGTGGTCCGTCGCGGGCACCGAGGAGTACGCCGCCGCCCCCGTCCCCGCCGTCCGGGAGCGGTACGCCGCCGCCCGCGGGCACTTCCTCGACCGGGTCGACGCCGTGGCGGGGTAAACGACTGTACGGGCGCGCCCGGGCTCGCGATCATCGACGGATGCGAACCACCCCCGAAGCGGACGCGGCGCCCGGCACCGGCATTCCCTCGATGCTCCAGTACGACGACGCGGACACCCCCTGCGACGTCATCGACGCGTTGGTCCTGGCGGACTTCGTCACCGGGCGGCACCCGTGGTCGCACACGGTCCGGCTCTCCCGGGTGCGTCCCGACGCGCCGCTGACCGCCCCCGACGGGCGGGTGCTGCGTACGGCGGTGGAGAACCGGCAGCTGTCCCGCCTGCTGGCCGGCGACGGCTGGACGGCCAGGGTGGTCACCTGGAAGGGGCGCGGCGCCGAGGTGACGGTCACGGCGGTCTCCGAGGAGGTGGGTCGCCCGGCCCTCGACCGGATCGTCGACGGCGCCGCCGAACCGGAGGACCCGGGCGCCGGCCGGATCGGCTTCTGGCACCAGAACCCCCGCCGGGGCAGTCAGCGCGACGTACGCGCCATCGCCGCGCCGGAGTGGACGGCGATCCGGTCGAACTACGCCGCCGCGGCACGTGACGCGCTCGACGAGTTGATGGCGACCACCCCGGAGCGCCTCTCCGGGCGGCTGGTGCTGCTGCACGGGGCGCCCGGGACGGGGAAGACCACGGCGCTGCGCGCCCTCGCCCGGCGGTGGCGCGACTGGTGTCAGGTCGACGCCGTGCTCGACCCGGACGTGCTCTTCGCGGACACGGCGTACCTGTCCGAGGTGGCGGTCGGCGACGAGGACGGCGAGCAGGGGACGGGCCGCCGGTGGCGGCTGCTCATCCTGGAGGACTGCGACGAGCTGATCCGGGGCGAGGCGAAGCAGGCCGCCGGCCAGGCACTGTCCCGGCTGCTCAACCTGACCGACGGGCTGCTCGGGCAGGGGCGCGACGTGCTGGTCGCGATCACCACCAACGAGGACCTGTCCCGCCTGCACCCGGCGGTGGTCCGCCCGGGGCGCTGCCTGGCCCGCATCGAGGTGGGACCCCTGTCCCACGAGGAGGCGACCGGGTGGCTGGGCTCGGCGGCGGGGGTGCCGCCGCAGGGCGCCACCCTCGCCGAGCTGTACGCGCTGCGGGCGGGTACGCCTGCCGTGCCCGCCGCCCCTCCCGCGATCGGCGGCTATCTCTGAGCGCCCGGCGCGCCCGCGCGTCGTCACCCGCTCGTGACCTGATCCTGGTTGGCTGCCGCACATGACCTTGACCAGGGGCGGGCCGGCGCGGGCCCGGGGCGGGACGCCCGCGCACCGGCTCTACAGCGTCGTGGTCTTCGTGCTGCTCGCCTCGCTGGACAACGTCGCGATCGGTCTGGTGCCCCCGCTGTACGGGCCCATCTCCGACGCCTTCGAGGTGCCGCAGCGGCTGCTCGGCCTGGTCACCGCCGTGAGCTTCCTGGCCAGCGCGGTGGCCGCCGTCGGCTGGGCGTACGTCGGCGACCGTGCGAACCGCAAGCCGCTGCTGATGGTCGGCACCGTGATCTGGGCGCTCGGCACGGGCGGCAGCGCGTTCGCGGTGAACTACCCCGCGTTCCTGGCGGCGCAGGTCCTGGCGGCGATCGGGTTGGGCGCGGTCGGGTCGGTCGGGTTCTCGGTCGTCACCGACCTGATCTCGCCGCGCCGCCGGGGGCTGGTGATGAGCTTCTGGGGACTGTCCCAGGGCGTCGGCACGCTGGCCGGCACGCTGGTCGGCGGGCTGCTCGGGGCGGCCGACTGGCGGCGGCCGTTCCTGCTGCTGACGGGGGTCGGTCTCGCGGCGACCGTCGCCTACCTGTTCACCTACGACATCCGGCGCGGGCAGAGCGAGCCGGAGCTGGCCGACGCGCTCGCCGCCGGGGCCGAGTACGACTACCGGATCAGCCGGGCGGACCTGCCGAGGATCCTCAGCCGGCGCACGAACCGCTGGCTGATCCTGCAGGGACTGACCGCCCAGGCGGCCTTCGGGTCGCTGGTCTGGCTGCCGGTGCTCTTCGCCGAGCGGGCCGAGGACCAGGGTTACACCGCCGCGACCGCGGTGGTCGTGGGCAGCGTCTTCGCCACCCTGTTCCAGCTCGGCGGGGTGCTCTCCATCGTGGGCGGACTGGTCGGCGACGCGCTGCAACGGCGTACGCCCCGGGGCCGGGCGCTGGTCGCGGCGGTCGGCATCCTCGCGGCGCTGCCGTTCTACCTGGTGCTCTTCTTCGTGCCCGTACGCATCGACGTGCCCGACGGCGCCGGATCGGGGGCGGTGGTGCGGGCCGTGCTGGCCAGCGTGGTCACCGAGCCGACGGTCGGGCTGAGCCTGCTCACCGCCGTGGTGGCGCTGGCGCTCACCTCGGCCAACTCGCCGAACTGGTTCGCCCTGATCGCCGACGTCAACCCGCCCGAGCACCGGGGCACCGTCTACAGCCTGGGCAACCTGGTCAACGGCGTCGGCCGGGCGGCCGGCAACGGGCTGGTCGGGGTGGCCTTCCACGGCCTGCGGGCGGCCTTCCCGCCGCCGCTGAACTACGCCGTCGGGCTGGCGGCCTTCCAGCTCTTCTTCATCCCGACGGGCGTCATGTACTGGCTGGCCTCGCGGACCTCGCCGGGCGACATCGGCGCCGTGCGCGACCTGCTGCACGACCGCGCCGAGCGCCTGTAGCGCGAGGGGCCCCTCGGCCGTTGCCGAAGGACCCCTCCGCCGCGTCAGTTCGGGCGGACCCAGACGGTCACGTCGGTGGGAACGGCGCCGTCGTCGTCCAGCGGGGCGCTGGCGTGCACCAGCTCGGTCCCGGCGGGCAGCGGCACGGCCACGTCGCCGAAGTTGGTCAGCACGGTCAGCGCGCCGTTGCGGAACGAGAGCACCTCGTCGCCGGAGGCGAGCCACCGCAGCGTGCCCTCGCCGAGCCCGTGCTCGCGGCGCAGCCGCAGCGCCGTGCGGTACAGCTCGTACGTCGAGCCGGGCGTGTCGCGCTGCCGGTCCAGGGCGTACTCCGCCCAGAGCGACGGCTGCGGCAGCCAGCTCGCGTCGGTCGGCCCGAAGCCGTACGACGGGGCGTCGGCCTCCCACGGGATCGGCACCCGGCAGCCGTCCCGACCCCGCTCGGTGTGTCCGCTGCGCTTCCAGGTCGGGTCCTGGCGGGCCTCGTCGGGCATCGTGGTGTGCTCGGGCAGGCCCAGCTCCTCGCCCTGGTAGAGGTAGGCCGAGCCGGGCAGGGCGAGCATCAGCAGGGTGGCCGCCCGGGCCCGGCGCAGGCCGAGGGCGGCGTCCGGCTGCGGGTCGCCGGCGCCGATGCCGTTGGGCCGCTTGCCGCCGATCGGCAGCCCCAGCCGGGAGGCGTGCCGGACCACGTCGTGGTTGGACAGCACCCAGGTGGTCGGGGCGCCGACGGCGTCGGTGGCCTCCAGCGAGCGGGTGATCACCGCGTACTGGGCCGGCGCGGTCCACGCGGCGAGCAGGTACTCGAAGTTGAACGCCTGGTGCATCTCGTCCGGGCGGACGTAGCGGGCCAGCCGCTCGGCCGGCTCGACCCACGCCTCGGCGACCAGGATCCGCTCGTCCGGGTAGCCGTCCAGCAGTCGCCGCCACTCCCGGTAGATCTCGTGCACGCCCTCCTGGTCCCACATCGGGGGGCGCGGCTTGTCGATCTCCTGACCGGAGAGGATCTCCTGCGGCTCCTGCCAGTCGGCCAGGTCGGCCTGCTTGATCAGGCCGTGCGCCACGTCGACGCGGAAGCCGTCGACGCCGCGGTCCAGCCAGAACCGCAGCACGTCCAGGAACTCCTCCCGTACCTGCGGGTTGTCCCAGTTGAGGTCGGGCTGACCGGAGTCGAACAGGTGCAGGTACCACTGCCCGGGGCGGCCGTCGGCCTCGGTGACGCGGGTCCAGGCCGGCCCGCCGAAGACGCTCTGCCAGTCGTTCGGGGGCTGTGCGCCGTCCGGCCCCCGGCCGTCGCGGAAGACGTAGCGGTCGCGCTCCGGGGTGCCGGGGGCGGCGGCGAGCGCCTCGGCGAACCACCGGTGCGCCGACGACGTGTGGTTGGGCACGAGGTCGACGATGACCCGCAGCCCGCGTGAGTGCGCCTCGGCGATCAACCGGTCGGCGTCGGCGAGGCTGCCGAAGAGCGGGTCCACGTCGCGGTAGTCGGCCACGTCGTACCCGGCGTCGGCCTGCGGGGACGGGTAGAACGGCGACAGCCACAGCGCGTCCACGCCCAGTTCCACGAGGTGGTCCAGGCGGGCGGTGATGCCGGGCAGGTCACCGATCCCGTCGCCGTCGGAGTCGGCGAAGGAGCGCGGATAGACCTGGTAGATGGTGGCCCTGGTCCACCAACCGGTGGCCGGGCCGGCGGTCGTGTCCTGGTGCGTCGGGTTGCTGTTCAGGGCCTTCTCCCGTGTGTCGAGCCGGACGGTCGGACGCTGCCGGGCGTCGGCGGTTTTCCCGTTAGTGTGCCCGGGGTGGTGCGGTCGATTCACGCACGATCAGCCGAGTGGGCAGGATCACCGGTGACCCCGGCGTGTCGAGATAGGGGTTGCTCCCCGTCGGCAGGGCGCGGCCGTGCAGCGGGTCGAGCAGGATCCGCGTGGCGAGCCGGCCCTGCTCCGCCGCCGGCTGGGCGATCGTGCTCAGCCCGAGGACGCCGGCCAGGTCGTGGTCGTCGACGCCGATCACGCTGACGTCCTGCGGCACCCGCAGGCCGGCGTCGCGCAGCGCGGTCATCGCCCCCATCGCCATCTCGTCGCAGGCCGCGAAGATCGCCGTCGGCGGGTCGCCGCGCCGGAGCAGTTCCTCGGTGGCCCGCGTACCGCCGCTGATGGTGAACTGCGACTCCACGTCGAGGACGGGGTCCGGGTCGATCCCGGCGTCGCGAAGCGCGTCGCGGTAGCCGCGTCGCCGGTCGAGGTGGGTGGTGTAGGCCAGCTCGTCGTCCGGGTCGCCGGAGATGTGCGCGATCCGCCGGTGCCCCAGGTCGAGCAGGTGCCGGGTGGCGGTCCGCGCGACGCGCACGTCGTCGATGCGTACCCAGGGCCAGCCGGGCACCACCGTGCCGGAGCTGATGGTCACCCCGGGCAGCTTCAGCTTCGTCAGGGCGGTCAGGTCGGCGGAGCGCAGCGGCGTGGCGACCAGCATGATCGCGTCGACGCGCTTGTGCAGGTTGGCGGTGCGCAGCACCCGCTGACGGACCTGCTCCCGCCCGCCGAGGTTGTAGAGCAGCAGGTCGTAGCCGGCCTGCTGGAGGATGTCCTCGACCGCCTCGACGACGGTGCCGAAGAACCACCGGGTGATGCGGGGGACCACGACGGCGACGGTGCCGGTGCGCCCGCCGGCCAGCCGTGAGGCGCTCGGTGAGACGGCGTAGTCCAGTTGCTCGGCCGCGGCGAGCACCCGGCGTCGGGTCGCGGCCGAGACCGTCGGCAGCCCGCGCAACGCCCGGGACACGGTGGCGGTGGAGACCCCGGCCAGGCGTGCGACATCGTCGATATTCGTCACGCTATCCCCCGCTCCGCCCGTCCCCGCCGCCGCCGGGTGGTCCCGGCGGCGGCGGAGACCCCTCAGCCCTTGACGCTGCCGGCGAGCAGGCCGCGCACGAAGAAGCGCTGGAGGGACAGGAAGACGATCATCGGTACGACGATCGAGACGAACGCGCCAGCGGTGAGCCGCTGCCACTCGTTGCCCCGGGTGCCGGCCATCTCGGCCAGCCGGACGGTGAGCGGGGCGGTCTCGTCGCCGCCACCGGCGAAGATCAGCGCGACCAGCAGGTCGTTCCAGACCCAGAGGAACTGGAAGATGCCGAACGCGGCCAGCGCCGGGGTGATCAGCGGCAGCACGATCGAGCGGAAGATCTTCGGGTGGGTGGCCCCGTCGACCCGGGCCGACTCCATCAGCTCTCCGGGCAGCTGCGAGATGAAGTTGTGCAGCAGGAAGACGGCGAACGGCAGCGCGAAGCAGGTGTGCGCGAACCACACCTGCGCGAACTTCTGTTCGTCGACCAGGTCCCAGGCCGGCATGACGGTGACCCCGCCGATGGTGACGCCGGTCGAGAAGAACTTCAGCAGCGGCACGAGGGCCATCTGCAGCGGCACGATCTGCAGCGCGAAGATCGCGATGTACATCCAGTCCCGGCCCCGGAAGTTGATCCAGGCCAGCGCGTACGCGGCGAGGGCCGCGAAGGCGAGCGGGAAGAGCACCGACGGGATGGTGATCGCCAGCGAGTTGATGAAGTAGCTGGCGAGCTGCCCCGACGACGAGGAGCGCCCGAACAGCACCTCCTGGTAGTTCTCCAGGGTGAACGACGGGTTGGTGAAGAAGGTCCACCACCCGCTGCTCTTGATCTCGTCCTCCGGCCGGACCGAGGAGATGAACAGGCCGAAGGTGGGGATGGTCCAGAGCATCGCGATGATGATCGAGACGAGGGTCGCGGTGCGGCTGTTCAGCCGCTTGCGGACCCGTCCGGCGGTGTTGGTGCCCCGGCCGTCGGTCTTCTGGGTCCCGGCGGCGACGGTGGGCGTTGCGGTGGTCATCTCAGCCCTCCCGCTGCTGACGGAGGTTGCGGATCTGGTAGATCACGATCGGGATCACCAGGATGAACAGGAAGACCGCCAGCGCCGAGCCCTGCCCGTTCTGGCCGTACCGGAACGCCTGGTTGTACATCTCGTTGGCGATCACGCTGGTGTCGTAGTTGCCGTTGGTGGACGTCCGGACGATGTCGAAGACCTTGAGGGTGGCGATCGACAGCGTCACCACCACCACGATCAGCGCCGGCCGGATGCTCGGCATGGTGATCTGCCAGAACATCTGCCACGGGGTGACCCCGTCGAGCCGGGCCGCCTCCACGATGTCGGCGGGGATCGCCTTGATCGCGGCGGAGAGCACCACCATCGCGAAGCCCGCCTGGATCCAGACCATGATCACGATCAGCAGCAGCGTGTTCAGCGGCGAGTCCAGCAGCCACTGCCTCGGCTCGGCGCCGAGGCTGACCACGATCTGGTTCAGCAGGCCGATCTGCTCCTGCCCTTCGCCCCGGTAGGCGTAGACGAACTTCCAGATGATGCTCGCGCCGACGAAGGAGATCGCCATCGGCAGGAAGATCAGCGACTTGGCCACCGCCTCGAACCGGGCCTTGTCCACCATCACGGCGTAGAGCAGACCGAACGAGGTGGCCACCAGCGGCACGAGGAGCACCCAGACCAGGGTGTTGATCAACACCCGGACGATGGAGTCCTCGGAGAACATCCAGCCGTAGTTGCGTAGCCCGACCCAGTCGTTGCCGCTCGCGTCCATGAGCGAGAGCAGCGTGGTGCGGATGGCCGGGACCACCAGCCCGATGGTGAGCAGCAGCAGCGTCGGCAGCAGGAAGAAGAGCGCGAACAGGCCCTCCCGCGGCTTGCGCCGGCGGGGGAGCGGGGCGCCGCTCGCGGCGGCGGCGATGATCTGCCCCTCCCGGCGGCGGGCGAACCAGGCCGGCACCACGTCGAGGAGCAGGAGCAGACCGCCCACCACCGCGACGAAGGCGACCAGCCCGTACATCAGCATGAGGAACTTCGGCTGTTCCGCAGCGAAGTCGAACTCCATCGACCCTCCCAGGTCTCTGATCAGCCGGGTGGGCCGGCCCGCGTGCGCGGACCGGCCCACCCGGTTCAGATCACTTCCAGCTGCTCTCGATGCCGTCGAGGACCGACTTGGTGTCCTTGCCGTTGATCCAGGCGACCATGCCCTTCCAGAACGTCCCCGCGCCGACGGCCGCCGGCATCAGGTCCGAGCCGTCGAAGCGGAAGACGGTGGACTTGTCCTGGAGGATCTGGACGGAGAGCCTGTCGACGGGGTTGGCGACGTTGGCCAGGTCGAGCTTGTTGTTCGCCGACACCCAGTCGCCGATCTTGGCCCGGCTGTTGGCGTGCTCACCCGAGGCGAGGTAGGTCTGCACGGCCTGGACCTCGGGACGGTCGGCGAAGGCCGCGACGAACTCGCCGCCGCCCAGCACCGGCTTGCCCTTGGCGGGGTCGATGGCCGGGAAGTAGAACGCGAAGACGTCGCCGTCCTCGGCCACCTTGGTGCCCTTCGGCCACTGGTTGGCGTAGAAGGACGCCTGGCGGTGCAGCGCGCACTTGCCGGTGGTGATCGGCACGCCGGCCTCCTGGAAGGAGGTGGTGGCGATGCTCTTCACGCCGCCGAAGCCGCCGTTGACGTACTTCTCGTTCTTGAGGATGGTGCCGGCCCGGTCGAGGGCCTCGGCGACCTTCGGGTCGTTGAACGGGATGCCGTGGGTGGTCCACTGGTCGTAGACCTCGGGGGTCTGCGTCCGCAGCATCAGGTCCTCGACCCAGTCGGTGGCCGGCCAGCCGGTGCCCTCACCGGACTCGATGCCGGCGCACCACGGCTTGGTGCCGGCGGCCGCGATCTGGTCGCTGAGCTTGATCAGCTCGTCCCAGCTGGTCGGGACCGTCCAGCCCTTCTCCTTGAAGGTCTTCGGCGAATACCACACGAAGGACTTCACGTTGGAGCCGAGCGGGGCGCCGTAGAACTGGCCGTTGACGGTGCTGTACTTCAGCCAGTCGGCCGGGTAGTTCTCCTCGGCCATCTTCTTGGTGTCGGCGCTGGTGGGCTTGAGCTTGCCCGAGTCGACGAAGCGCTTGAGCAGGCCCGGCTGCGGGATGAACGCGATGTCGGGGGCGTTGCCACCGTCGACCCGGACCGGGAGCTGGGCCTCGAACTCGCCGCTGCCCTCGTGGTCGATCTCGATGCCGGTGCAGTCCTCGAACTGCTTCCAGGACTCCGCGAGGCGGTCGGCCTCGATGTCCCGGATCGACGAGTAGACCGTCACCTTCTTGCCGTCGTTGTCGCCGTACTTCTCGTATGCGGCGCACTCCGCGGAGCCCCCCGCGGAGTCACTCTTCTTGTCGTTGCCGGTGCCGCAGGCCGTGGCGCTCAGCGCCAGCCCCAGTACGCCGGCGATCGCGAAAGCCTGGCGTGATCTGGCAAACGCCATGCCGTTCTCCTTCCTTGCCGGCGCGTCAGGGATCGAACCCGCGCCGGTCCGATGGGCGTCACCACATGTAAGCGCTTGCATCTGGGCTGGTCCACCCCTATCCGGACACGAGCGAGTAACAATCCGGAAACCCGTAGACCCCCTGTTGGGCACGCTCCCACGCGGGAATTCGACCTCTTTCCATCGATGGCATTTTCTGTCACCCTGAGGGCAGGTGATCGAAGGATTTCGACATAGGAGGTGCTGGATGGGCAAGCGGTGGTTGGGCCTGCTGGCGGCCGGTCTGCTGGCGGTGGGCGTGCTGCTCCCGGCGGCCCCGGCGATGGCCGCCCCCACGTTCAAGGTGCCGTTCCCGTGCGGGCAGTCCTGGTCCGGCCAGACCCGGACCGGCCACAGCCCGGCGTACGCGGTGGACTTCAACCGCACGGACGACCTCGGTGACCCCGTGGTGGCGAGCGCCCCGGGCACGGTCGACCGGGTGACCGATCTCGGCGGAACCAGTTACGGAAAGTACGTCCGGATCAGTCACGCGGGCGGCTACCACACCTACTACGCCCACCTGAACGGCTTCAACGTCTCCGTGGGCCAGAGCGTCGGCTACGGCAAGGTGATCGGCTGGGTCGGCAGCACCGGTGGCTCCAGCGGCCCGCACCTGCACTACGAGCAGCGGCTCAACGGTGCCGACATCCAGGTGCGGTTCAACGGCGCGCTCGCCCTCTACTGGGGCACCAGGAACTACACCAGCGACAACGGCTGCGGCAGCAGCGCCGGCTCCGGCACGGTCAACACCAGCGGTACGCCGCTGACCGTCCGCTCCGGCCCCGGCACCGGCTACGCCGCCGTGGGCACCGTCGCCGACGGCGCCAAGGTGACCATCCAGTGTCAGACCAGCGGCACCAGCGTCACCGGCACCTACGGCACCAGCACGATCTGGGACCGGATCGGCGCCGGCCGCTTCATCGCCGACGCGTACGTCTACACCGGCTCGGACGGGTACATCCCCGGCGTGCCCCGCTGCTGAGCGGACGACGGGGCCCCGGCCGTGCGCCGGGGCCCCGTGCCGTCGTGGCCGGTGTCCGTCGTGGCCCGGCGTGGCGGGGCCTGCGTGGCGGGGCCGGGCCCGGCTCAGGCGTTCAGCCGCCAGATGGCGAAGTTCAGCGCGGCGGCGAAGGTGACCCAGGCCCAGTAGGGCAACATCAGCAACGTCGCCGGGCGGGACACCTTGCGGAAGAGCGCGACCGTCACGCCGATCGCCACCCACATCAGCAGGATCTCGACGAAGGCGAGCCCGTAGCGGCCGGCGCCGAAGAAGAGCGGGGTCCAGATCGCGTTGAGCACCAGCTGTGCGATCCACGCCCAGAGGGCCGGGCCGAAGCCGACCCGCCGCCAGACCAGCCAGCCGGCCACCGCGATCATCGCGTAGAGGAGGCTCCAGACCGGTCCGAAGAGCCAGGACGGGGGAGCCCAGGCGGGCTGTTCGAGGCTCGCGTACTCGGTCGAGGTGCCCTGCACGCCGAGCCCGCCGATCGCCGCGGCGACGAACACCGCCGCCCCGAAGCCGAGCAGTGCCCACCACTGCCGGGCGCCGCCGGCCCGTTCAGCGCTCCCAGACATCTCCATGGTCGAGATATTGCCGCCGGAGGTGGACGGTAAACCCGCGGTCACCCTCCGGACGGCACGACACCGGGGTCGTCACGGCCGGAGGCTCCTGTCGGGAGGACGGAGTTCCGGTCGCGACGACCCCGGTGGGTCCTGAACGGCGGCCTGTAGCCGCCTCGTCAATTGAAGATGCTCACACCACCCGGCCCGACGAGCAGGCCGACCACGATGAGGACGACGCCCCAGAGGATCTGCCGCCGGAACAGCGCGAAGATGCCGGCGACCACGAGTACGACTGCGAGAATCCAGAGAATCAGCTCCATGATTGCTGAATACCCGGGCCACCGACGCCGGAAACCTGGGCCTGATCGAGCTGCTCGCCCAGGTGGAAGACGCTGTACGCCTGCTTGATCACGGGGTGGGCGACGTTACGGACGCGGACCCCGCCGGGGGTGGTGCCCCGCTCGCTGCCGGCGTGCGCGTGCCCGTGCAGGGCCAGGGCGGTCGGCGCCGAGTCGATCGCCTGGCCGAGCTGGTACGAGCCCAGGAACGGGTAGATCTCCAGCGGCTCCCCGGCGAGCGTGTCGGGCACCGGCGAGTAGTGGGTGAGCGCCACCAGCACGTCGCAGTCCAGGCCCCGCAGCGCGGCGGAGAGCGCGTCCGCGCTCTGGGTGGTGGTCCGGACGAAGGACTTCATCTCCGGTTCCCCGAAGTCGCTGGCGCAGCGGCCGGCGAACCCCCCGCCGAATCCCTTCACCCCGGCCACGCCCAGCCGGCCGCCGGCGCACTCCAGCACGACGCCGTCACCCTCCAGCACGGTGATCCCGGCGTCCTCGAGCACCTTGACCACCTGCGGCACCTGGTCGCACTGGTGGTCGTGGTTGCCCAGCACGGTCACCACCGGCACGCCGAGCCCGCCGAACTCGGTGGCCACGCACCGGGCCTCCGACTCGGTGCCGTGCCGGGTCAGGTCGCCGGCGAGCAGCAGCACGTCGGCGTGCTCGGGCAGCTCGTCCAGTGCCGGCCGGAACCGGCCGACCACGTCCTCGTCCAGATGCACGTCGCCCACGGCGGCGATCCGGATCACCATGGAACCTCCTCAGGGCAGTTGCTCGATCTCCGTGGGCGCCTGCGCGCGGATCACCCCGATGTCGCTGGTGATCGGCACGTCCGGGAAGCGTTGGGCCACCCGGCGCAGGATCTCCTCCCGGCGGTGCGGGCTCTCGACCTCGCCGTAGAGCACGAGGCCGCGCTCCCGGCGTAGGACGGTGATGCCCTGCTCGGCCACGTCCGGATCCTCGGTGAGCAGCCGGTGGATCTCCGCCTCCACGTACTCGTCGGGCGGTCCGGTGGCGACGTCGCGGTGCTCGGTCACGGTCTCCCCTCTCCGTCGGGGGTGCCGGAACGCGGCACCACCTCCAGCCGGTCCAGCAGCACCAGGAACGCCTCCGCGTACGGCGAGTGCTGCGTCTCCTTGCGTACCCGTTCCCAGTCGATCTGCTCCCGCAGCGAGCGGGCCAGCGGCAGACCCCGGGCGAAGTCGCAGTAGTGCTGCGAGAAGCTCAGCAGCTTGTGCACCATGAGTTGGGTGGCCGAGAGGACCGGCATGTGGATCGCGTCGACCGGCCGCACGACCGTGTCGGCGAACGTCTCCTCGGTCACCGGCGTCTCGATCGGCCGGTGGATCAGGTCCACCATGCGCCCGTCGTCGAAGACCTTCACCAGCCAGTCCTCGGGCGGGCGCTCGGCGGTGAACCCGGCCGCGACCAGCGCCTCCAGGGAGCGTTCCACGTCGGCCTCCCGGATCAGGAAGTCCACGTCGTGCTCGCTGGAGTGACCGCCGTGGGCGTACACGGCGAAGCTGCCCCCGAGCGCGAAGGGAATCTCTTCCTGCTTGAGCACGGCGGCGACCTTCTTCAGCGTGTGCACCAGGCTCTCGTCCCCGCGCTCTGCCATTGGCGTCTCCCGTCGAAGGTGGTGGGCGGCTGATCCAACTCCGGTACCCGGCATCCCGGCGGGCCACACCTGGCAGGAAGCACGGTCGGGGTCAACCGGGAGCACACGGCACAAATCTCCGAGGATCGCGAGCGTGGGTCGGATAGCCTGTGCAGGGTGTCCAGATCACCGGTGGCGCGGCGCGGCAGGGCCCGATTGCGCGCCGTCGCCCTGATCGGCATCGACGGCTCGGGCAAGACCACCCAGGCGCACCGGCTGGCCGACGCGCTCACCGCGGCGGGCCGCCCCGCCACCTACCACCGCAACGCCGGCGGGCGGCGCTGGCTGGGCCGCCTCGCACACCGCCTCGGCCGCCCGGACGCCCAGCGGCTCGTCGGGCGCGGCGGGATGCTGGCGGTGGAGTCCGTGCTCCGCTGGCTGGCGATCGCCGTCGCCCTGCTGAGCTGCCTGGCCACCGGCCGGGTCGCGGTCATGGACCGCTACTCCGCCTGCCAGTACGCGAGCATCCGGGCGCACGGGGGCCAACGCTGGGAGCGGTTCGCCCGGGCCGGCTACCGGATGTTCCCGCGACCGCAGGTGACCTTCCTGTTGACCGTCGATCCGGCCGAGGCGTACCGGCGGATCGAGCAGCGCGGCACCGACCACGAGAGCATGCGCTACCTCACCGCCGCCGACACCGCCTACCGGACCCTTCCGGAATACCCGACCTTCGTGGTGGTCGACGCGGGGCGCCCGCCGGAGGAGGTCTCCCGGCAGATCCAGGCCCACATGGCCGGCTGGCTGGCGTCCGCCGACGACCGCGGCGACCGGCTGGCGGACGGGCGCGACGCGGGACCCGCCGTCGTGCCCACCCCGCCGGACGCGGAACCGGTCACGATCGCCCCGCTGGCCGTCTGAGCGCGGCCGCCGGCGAGGTCCTGTCGGGCGCCGGCCGCTGGCGACGCGCGGCGGCCGCCACACTGGTGGGGCGGGCCGGGCTGCGGATGCCGGGGCACCGCGACGGGCGGCGGGATGGCATGGTCTGCACGAGGGGCGCACGAGGACCGGTGGAGCGCCGGCACTCCCGTGCTGGCCCCGTCAGGAAGCGGCGCCGCCCGTGGGCATGGCACGCTGGACGAAACGGGTGCGTCCGGGCGGGCGGTACTTTTCCCAATACGCGCAGTCATGGTTGACGCTCACGCCCTGTGAAAGTAAGTTTCATCCGTGGCGAAGAGTCCGAAGATTTCTGCGAGTCACGAGCCGGGTGGGCTGATCGTCCACATCAGCGGCCTGCTCCCGTCGTTGTCGCCGGCCGAGCAGCGGGTCGCCCGGCTGGTGGTCTCCGACCCGGCCGACGCCGCGCGTCGGACCATCACCGACCTCGCCACCGCCGCGGAGACATCCGAGGCGACCGTCATCCGGTTCTGCCGGTCCGTCGGCATGGACGGCTACCCGCAGCTGCGGATCCGGCTGGCCGCCGAGGCCGCCCGCCGGATCGAGCCGCCGGACGCCCGGGTCGTCGGCGGCGACATCCCGCCCGGGGCCGACCTCGCCCAGATCATCGCGACCATCGCCTTCAACGACGCGCGGGCCGTCGAGGAGACGGCCGAGCAGCTCGATCCGGCGATCTGCGAGCAGGTGGTCGAGGCCATCGCGGGTGCGGGCCGGATCGACGTCTACGGGGCGGGCGCCAGCGGCTTCGTCGCCTCGGACTTCCAGCAGAAGCTGCACCGCATCGGCCGCACCGCCTTCTACTTCCCCGACGTGCACACCGCGCTGACCTCGGCCGCGCTGCTCGCGCGCGGCGACGTCGCGGTCGGCATCTCGCACACCGGCACCACCTCCGACGTGATCGAGGTGCTGGAGCAGGCGCGGGCCCGGGGCGCGGCCACGGTGGCGCTCACCAACTTCCCCCGGTCACCGATCACCGAGGTCGCCGACTTCGTGCTCACCACGGCCGCCCGGGAGACCACCTACCGCTCCGGGGCGATGGCGAGCCGGCTGGCCCAGCTCACGGTCGTCGACTGCCTCTTCGTCGGGGTGGCCGCGCGCAACCGGTCCCGGGCGAGGAAGGCCCTCGAAGCGACAGCCGAGGCCGTCCGGTCGCACCGGGTCGGTCCGGGACGGAGGCGGGCATGACGGCGGGCGCGGTGGAACCCCACGAGGCGACGGCCCCGGTGGCGGCCCGGCCGGTGATCCGGGTCGGCGCACCGACTGAGCGGCGCAACCCGCTGAGCGTGGACCTCGACCTCATGTCGACCCGCGACGTGCTCAGGGTGATCAACGAAGCGGACCGACGGGTGCCCGGCGCCGTCGCGGCCGTCCTCGACGAGATCGTCGCGACGGTGGACCTGGCGGTGACCGCCCTGCGCGGCGGGCACCGGGTGCACTACTTCGGTGCCGGCACCTCCGGCCGGCTCGGCGTGCTCGACGCCGCCGAGCTCGCACCCACCTTCAACTCTCCCCGGCACTGGTTCTGCGCCCACATCGCGGGCGGGCCGGAAGCCATGTGGCGGGCGGTCGAGGACGCCGAGGACGACGACCGGGGCGGCGCGGCCGAGGCCGCCGACTGCGTACGGTCCGGAGACCTGGTGGTGGGACTCGCGGCCAGTGGACGCACTCCGTACGTCCTGGGGGCGCTCGCCGCGTCGAGGACGAAGGGGGCCTCGACCGTGCTGCTCTGCGCCAACCCGGAGGCGGCGGCCGCCCGGTCGGTGGACGTCTTCATCGGGGTGGACACCGGGCCGGAGGTCGTCACCGGGTCGACCCGGATGAAGGCGGGCACCGCGCAGAAACTGGTGCTGAACACGTTCTCCACCGGCGTGATGGTGCGGCTCGGCCGGGTCTACTCGAACCTCATGATCGACATGGTCGCCACCAACGCCAAGCTCCGGGGCCGGATGATCTCGATCCTGATGGAGGCCACCGGCTGCTCGGAGGAGATCTGCCGGCGGGCCCTCGCCGAGGCCGACGGCGACATGAAGGTGGCGCTGGTCTCGCTCGTCTCCGGGGCGGACGTGTCCGTCGCGCGGACCGCCCTGGTCCGCGCCGCCGACCAGGTCCGTGGCGCCCTGACCCTGCTCGGCTCCTGATCCACCCCGGGCCTCAGCCCCGGCGCCACCCACCGCCCCGCAGTCCCCGGCCCGCAGTCACAGCCCTCCGGGCCAGCCCCACCCGCCGTGCGACTGCCGTCACACGCGGCATGGATCCACCTCCCGGATTGTTCACCGGGGGGTGGGGTATTAGCACGGGCGTGGATGAACCGACCGGTCCACCGCTGCGTGTCTGGCAGTGACCAGGATCGCAGCGCGACGGTGACCCGGGTCGCTGTGTCTCGGGCCGGCCGGTGTTGCCATGGTCCGGGGACGGCGTCCCGTCGATCCGTCGCCCCGGGTGTGGTGCCCATCGGAGAGCCGCCACATGGGGTGCTGACAGCAAACATGGATCGCGCTCTCAGCGGATTATCAGGCATTCGTGACACTTTCGACTCACGACATGGAATCCCCGACGCGTCTCAACTGTTGTGCAGGTGTCAGCACCGGTGGGCACAGCGGGAAGTTACGGGGGAGGGCTGATGGACGTGGGGATGGCAAGGAACCGGGCAACCGGCGCGAGCGAGGGGACCGTGGGAAACGTGGACAAGAACATCGGCATGCGAACCGACGAGGTTGCCGAGGAGCGCGACCTGGTCGGCGTCTACCTTCACGAGATCTCCCGGACGCCACTGCTGGACGCCGCCAGGGAGGTCGACCTCTCCAAGGCGATCGAGGCCGGCCTCTACGCCGAGCACCTGCTCGGCGACGACCGCGTCCCCGCCGGTGTCGACCGGGAGGACCTGGAGCGGCTGGTCGCCGAGGGCGAGCGGGCCAAGGACCTGTTCATCCGGGCCAACCTGCGACTGGTCGTGTCGATCGCCCGCCGTTACGTCCGCTCGGGCATGCCCATGCTGGACCTGATCCAGGAGGGCAACACCGGCCTGGTGCGGGCGGTCGAGAAGTTCGACTACGTGCGCGGCTACAAGTTCTCCACCTACGCGACCTGGTGGATCCGCCAGGCGATCAGCCGGGCGATCGCCCAGCAGGAGCGCACCGTGCGACTGCCGGTGCACCTGGTGGAGGACGTCAACCGGATGCGTAACGTGGCGCGTCAGCTCACCCGCGAGCTGGGCAGCGACCCGGAGCCGGAGCAGATCGCGGCGGCCCTGGGGGTCACCGTCGAGCGGGTCAACGAACTGGTCCGCTGGTCGCAGGACACCGTCTCGCTGGACACCCCGGTGGGCGACGACGGCGACACCAACCTCGGTGACCTGGTCGCCGACAGCGACGCACCGTCGCCGGAGGAGATCGTCCTCACCGGGTTGGAGCGGCAACGCATCGAGGGCCTGCTCAACCACCTCGACGACCGTTCGGCCGGCATCATGCGGGCCCGCTACGGGCTCGAGGACGGCCGGGAGCACTCCCTGACCGAGGTGGCCTCGCGCTTCTCGCTGTCGCGGGAGCGGATCCGGCAGCTGGAGATCCAGGCGCTCGGTCGGCTCCGCGAGCTGGCCCGGGCGGAGGCCCCCCAGGCGGCCTGAGCAGGGTAGGAACAACGGCGAACGGCCGGCGTCCGACAGGGGACGCCGCCCGTTCGCCGTACTCGCCGGGGTTCAGCGCACCCGGCCGTAGCCCTGGATGGGCATCAGGTTCATGCCCCGCTTGAGCACGTTGCGGCCCGCGCTGGGCGCGTCGATCACCTGGCCGCCGCCGACGTAGAGGCCGACGTGCCCGAGCCCGCTGTAGAAGACGAGGTCGCCGGGGCGCAGCTCGCCGCGGCTGATGTGGGCCACCGCTCCCCACTGCATCCGGGTGTTGTGCGGCAGCGACTTGCCGGCCGCCCGCCACGCCGCCGAGGTCAGGCCCGAACAGTCGTAGCCGTTCGGCCCGTCGGCGCCCCAGACGTACGGCTTGCCGAGCGCGCCGTACGCGTATCGCACCGCGACGCCGGCCCGCCCCGAGACCGCCGGTGCCTCCTTCGCCCTGTCGGGCCGCGCGGCGGGCTTCTCGGTGGCCCGTCCGTACGCCTGCCGGCGCAGCTCGTAGAGCTCGGCCAGGTCGCGTTCGATCCGCTTCTTCGTGGCGGTCATCTCGCGGGCCTGCACCGCCTGCCGGCCCAGCGTGACCTCGAGCCGGGTCTTCTCGTCGAGCAGCCGGCGCTGGTTGCCGGTGAAGTTCGAGATCTTCTCCTGCCGCTGCCGGGCGAGCTGGTCGAGCAGGCCGAGCCGGTCGAGCAGGGTGTCGGCGCCGCCGGGACGCAGCAGCGCGTCCGCGGTGGTCAGGTTGCTGCCGGTCTTGTAGGCGGTCACGGCCATCTCGCCGACGTCCGCCCGGCTCCGCTCGGTCTCCTGTTCCAGGGGGCCGATGCGGCTCTGCACCCGTGCCACGGCGGCCTCGTTGGCCTTGATCTCCTCGCGGAGCTTGTTGTACGCCTCGACGACGTGTTCGAGCTGGGTGGAGGAGTTCTCGATCCGCCGGGTCAGCTCGGCGGGGGACGGTTCGGCCCGGGCGGGCACCGCGGGTGCGAGCAGCGTGGCCGACACCACGACCACCGCCAGGGCGCGCAGCGTGTTCCTGAGGGACGACAAGAGCGGAAGGCTCCTCTCCCACCGGCCGCCGTGGGCTGCTGACGCCCCCGACGACACCGGGCCGGTGCTGTCCGGGTGGACGGCGATCGACCGGGCCGGCCCGGACAACCTATCCCGGGGCAGGAGTGATGCGCAGTTGAAGCAGGGGCGAAAGTTGGTCGAGGGGCGGAAATTGTCGATCACGACGACCACCGAGGGTGATCGGCTTCTCGGGGCGCCACACGCTGCGGCGGCCATTGTCGTCGATCGGGCGATTCACGACAATCGTCGTTGTCGACGCATGACGTAGGAACCTGGCCCGGTATGCCCGACAAGCCCGACACGGTGGTCGGAACCGGCGGACCGCGCGGAGGCCTGCGCCGGACGCGAGGCGAAATCGCCATCGCGGCTGGCACGTGCGCCACACAATGAAGCGCGCAGCCGGGAATCCCGTCGACCGGCACCGATGCGAGACCGTCGACGGGAGCCGACCCGGCACCAGCCGCGGGAGGTAGAACCATGAACCCTCAGGGCGCCACACGACAGACGCGGTCACCATGGGCGACCGCGACGAAGAACACGCTTCTCTACGCCCGGCCCGGGATCATCGTGACGGTCGACCGGTTCACCGTCGGGCGCAACAGCTGGCAGGTCACCGACCTGACCCACCTGCAGACCGGCCGCGGGCCGCACGACCGTGTCGCGGTACGGGCCGCAGTGGTCACCGGCACGATGATCGGCGGCGTCGGCCTGCTGCTCGGCTTCACCGGCGGGCTGCAACGACTCACCGCGGGCGCGTACCTCGTCCTCGGCCTGGTGTTCCTGCTGCCGGTGCTGGTGGCGCTGGTGGGGGACCGGTGGCGACCGCCGCCGTACGAGCTGTGGGGCCGGCGGCGCGGGGAGCGGGTGCTGCTGTTCAGCAGCGACGACGAGCGGCAGTTCGGCCAGGTCTCCCGGGCCCTGCGTCGGGCCCGGGAGATGAACCGCTACGGCGGCTGGGAGGAACCGCTCGCCTCGGCCGACCCGTGGCGGCCCCGGCGCTAGCTAGCCGGCGACCGGCTCCGGGGCGCGCTCGGACTGCTCCGCCGTCACCCAGGAGCTGACCCGGCGTTCGGCGTAGAAGGAGACGAACGGCACCGTGCCGGCCAGCATCACCAGGACCATCCGCTTCAGCGGCCAGCCGGCCCGACGGGACAGGTCGAAGGCGGCCACCAGGTAGAGCATGTAGAGGAAGCCGTGGGCCTGGCCCACGGTCTCCACCAGGATCGGGTCGTCGAAGCCGTACTTCATCGGCATGCCGATCACGACCAGCAGGATCAGCGCCACGCCGACGATCCAGGCGATGACTCGGTACCGGGTCAGGGCTGCGCCCACCGTCGTCCGTCCTTTCGCGCCCGGCCTCAGCCGGGGTAGTCACCGGGCTTGGCGCCCGGGTTGTCGTTCAGCCATTGCAGGTAGTGGTTGTAGGCGGCCAGGTCGCCGTCCTCAGCGCCGTCGGCGGCTGCGGACCCGCGGGCGACGCGCACCGGTCGGCGTACGACCGGACGGGTCGGGGCGTCGGCCGGCGTCCCGGCGGGGGCCGACGCCTGCCCGGGCGCGTCGGTCGTCTCCGCCCGCCCGCGCAGCGTGTGCCGGACCTCACGCCACCAGACGAAGACCACGAAGCCCGCGAAGATCGGCCACTCGACGGCGTAGCCCCAGCTGATCGCGTTGCCTGCGGCGGCCCGGCTGACCTGCCACCAGCCCAGCCCCAGGAAACCGGTGACCAGCACGACCATGGCCACGTGGCGCGCGATCCACGCCGGGGTCCAGAGCCGGTTCATGGCATCGAGAGTACCGGGGGTCGCCGGTGTCTCCGACACGGTGTCGTAGGCGCGGGGATGGTTTGGTGCCACCCGGTGTGGGCATCCGTCTAGACGCGAGCCCAAACCAGAGCAGGGGGTCGATCATGACGGGATCGGTACGGCAGGACGACTTCGGCAGCCCGGAGCAGCGGATGCCCGAGTGGGACGGCGACCATGTCCACGACCGGGCCTCCGGCGAGGCGGATCCGCCCGACGGCGAGCTGCTCGGCGTCGACCCCGCCGAGCTGGCCGACGAGGACCTGATCCGGGAGGTGCACAGCCTGCACCGCACGCGCCTGGACACCCTGCGGCACGCGTCGGACTCCGCGCTCGCCAACCACCTGCGGCGCACCGCCGAGCTGGAGACCGAGTACCTCGCCCGGCACCCCGGCCGCGAGGTCGACCCGAGCCGGCTGCGGGACGCGTGATGGCGTACGCCGAGCGCGGGATGTCCGCGCCGCCGGAAGTGGTCTTCAGCACCGCCACCGACCCCGCCCGGGCGTCGGCGTGGCTGCCCGAGCCGCTGCGGGCCGACGGCAGCCCGGCGGAGGAGATCAGCGCGGAGGAGCTGCGGGCCCGGTGGAGCGCCGCCGAGCAGTGGTCCGCCGAGATCCGGGTGGAGCCCGCCCAGGCCGGTGGCGCCCGGATGCGGCTCGACCTGACCGGCGGAGCGGACGCCGAGCGGCTGGCCGACGAGGCGCTGGACAGCCTCGCCCGCGAGGTGGCCGACAACCTGCAGGCCGGCTGAGCCGGACCGCGAGCGAGAACCGAGGAGACCGGGTGAGCGCCGTTAAGGAGAAGGTGGCGCGGCTGCGCCAGGCGTACGCGCCGCACGAACACCGGCCGCTGGGTGGCTACCTGGCGGCCATGGGCACCTACGCCGGGGTGACCGCCGGCATCGCCGGCCTGGTGAGGGCGACGGGCCGGCCGGTGCCCGAGCGCCCCGCCCCCTCCGACGTGGTGCTGCTCAGCATCGCCACGCACAAGCTGAGCCGGCTGCTGTCAAAGGACGCGGTGACGAGCCCGCTGCGGGCGCCGTTCACGCGGTACGACAAGCCGATCGGCAGCGGCGAGGTGATGGAGCAGGTCCGTGACCAGGGCAGCTCCACCCGGCACGCCATCGGTGAGCTGCTGAGCTGCCCGTTCTGCCTCGCCGTCTGGATCGCCACCGGGCTCACCGGCGGATTGGTGCTCGCCCCCCGGCTCACCCGCCTGGTGGCGACCGCGCTGACCGCCGTGGCCGCCTCGGACTTCCTGCAGATGGCGTACGCGGTGGCGCAGCAGGCCGCCGAGGGCGACCACGACGAGGACTGACAGGACGTACACGACGACGAAGGGGCCGACGCGAGCCGGCCCCCTCGTCGTGTCGTACCAGGATCAGGTGGGGGTCGTGCCGTGGTCCTCGCCGGCCCAGCCCCGGGAGGCCTCCGGCTCGCGCTCGTCGGCGTCCGCCCCGGTGATGATGTCCCGGTCGACCGCCGTGCGGTCGTGCTCGTTGGCGAAGTCGGGTTCCGGCAGGGTGTCGCGGCCCTTGGGGGGTTGGCCGAGCGCCGGCAGTTCCTCGTGCTCTTCCTCGTGGTGCGACATCTCGCTCTCCTCACTGCTCGTCGGCCTCCGGTGCGAAGGCCGTCCGCCCCCGGGGGACGGTGGGCGGCGGTCTCGCCCCACGACGGGTCGTCCCGGCCCGCTCGGGCCGTGCCCGCCGGGCGTCAGGTGACCGAACCGCCGAGCAGGTCGGCCACCTCGTCCACGGCGTACTCGCCCTCGGGCAGGGCGGCCATGCGGGTGAGGAGCTGCGCCGGAAGCTCGGCGGCGACGGCCCGGCGGTAGATGTCCGCCTGACTGATCCGCTCCTGGCCGTGGTAGAGATCCTCCAGCAGGTCGTCGAGGCGCCGGGTGTCCGGCTCCTCGATCGCGGGCGCGTCCGTCACGGGTGCGTCGTCGGTCACGACGGTCAGCTACCCGCGTCCGAACCGGTGAAACGTCACCGTCGCGGCGGTAGCCCAGGGCGACGTGGTGCCCGGCGTGGGCGAGGCGACGTGGCGCCCGCGCGGGCGCCGTCGGGCTGTGACGGCGGTCATGGTGGGGGTCGGAACACGGGCGGGGGACCGTCCGTTGAGTCAGGTGTCGGTGTGACCAGTGTCCCCGGGCCTCACCTAAATTGCCTTCGCGGAATACCGTCCGGCTGGAGCCGCGTCGCGCCACTCGCCGAGAGGCGACCTGCACACCGACACCAGCGCCGCCCCCGAGCCCCAGGGCCCGGGGGCGGCGTCGTGCCAGGGGCACTCGTCGTCGACCTGGAGCGTGCTCGGGGCGGCCGCCGCGAAGACCCCTCCGACACCCGTACCCCGGGCGGGCCGACCGCCGGTCGCGGACGACAGCATCAGGGTGCGACCTGGCGCGGACGCGAGCATCAGGGCACGAGTTGGCGCGCGGACGCGAGCGTCGGGATGGCCGGCCCGGTCCCGGACGTGGGCGTGGGGGTGCCGATCGGGCGGCACGGGTCGCGGTCCCAGGCGGCCTGGCCTATGTTCAAGATGGCGACGTCGTACGGGCCGGGAGAGGGGGTGTCGCGTGGGCCTGCGGACCTTCATCCAGGGCTGGCCGGTCTACCGGCAGCTCACCGGCACCGACCCGCTGGGGCGGGGCGCCGCGGCGCAGTCCGACCGGTCGGCGGAGCTGACGGCCCGGACGCAGACCGCCGACAGCGTGGCCCGATCGGTCTGCCCCTACTGCGCGGTGGGCTGCGGCCAGCGCGTCTTCGTGAAGGCCGGCGCGGTCACCCAGATCGAGGGCGACCCGGACAGCCCGATCTCCCGGGGCCGGCTGTGCCCCAAGGGGTCGGCCAGCAAGAGCCTCGTCACCAGCCCGCTGCGGCAGACGAAGGTCCGCTACCGGCGGCCCTACGCCACCGAGTGGGAGGATCTGGAACTCGACGTCGCGCTCGACATGATCGCCGACCGGATCCTCGCCGCGCGCGCGGAGACCTGGGAGGACGTCGACACCGAGGGCCGGCCGCTGAACCGCACGCTGGGCATCTCCAGCCTGGGCGGGGCGACGCTGGACAACGAGGAGAACTACCTCATCAAGAAGCTGTTCACGGCGATGGGGGCGCTGCAGATCGAGAACCAGGCGCGCATTTGACACTCCGCCACCGTCCCCGGTCTGGGGGCCAGCTTCGGTCGCGGTGGCGCGACGGACTTCCAGCAGGACGTCGCCAACGCTGACGTCATCGTCATCCAGGGCTCGAACATGGCCGAGGCCCATCCCGTGGGCTTCCAGTGGGTGATGGAGGCCAAGCGGCGCGGCGCCAAAGTATTCCATGTCGATCCGCGCTTCACCCGCACCAGCGCGCTGGCCGACTCCTACCTGCCGATCCGGGCAGGCTCCGACATCGCGCTGCTCGGCGGCGTGGTGCGCTACATCCTGGAGAACGAGCTGGACTTCCGGGAGTACGTGCTGGCCTACACGAACGCCGCGACGATCGTCAGCGAGCAGTTCGTCGACACCGAGGACGGCGACGGCTTCTTCTCCGGCTTCGACCCCGAGACGGGCAGCTACGTCCAGGACTCCTGGCAGTACGCGGGGCACGAGTCGGACTCCGGCAGCGGGCACACCGCCAAGGAGCGGGACACCGCCGCGGGACTGCGCCACGAGTCGCACGGCGCCGAGGTCGGCGGGCAGGTCGAGCGGGACGAGACGTTGCAGCACCCGCGCTGCGTCTACCAGATCCTCAAGCGGCACTTCGCCCGCTACACCCCGGAGATGGTGGAGCGGGTCTGCGGCATCCCGCGGGAGAAGTTCCTCGAGCTGGCGGAGGCGTGGACGGCCAACTCGGGCCGGGAGCGCACCGGCGTGCTGATCTACTCGGTGGGGTGGACGCAGCACAGCGTCGGCGTGCAGTACATCCGTACGGGCGCGATCATCCAGCTGCTGCTGGGCAACATGGGCCGTCCGGGCGGGGGCATCCTGGCTCTGCGGGGGCATGCCAGCATCCAGGGCTCCACCGACATCCCGACGCTGTTCAACCTGCTGCCCGGCTACCTGCCGATGCCGCACCACGCCGACCACCCCACCTTCGACGAGTGGGTGGACAGCATCCGCCACCCCGGCCAGAAGGGCTTCTGGGGCAACGCCCGCGCCTACGCGGCGAGCCTGCTGAAGGCGTACTGGGGGGACGCGGCGACGCCCGACAACGACTTCTGCTACGGATACCTGCCCCGGATGACCGGCGACCACGGGACGTACCAGCAGGTGCTGAACATGATCGACGGCAAGGTGCGCGGCTACTTCCTGCTCGGGCAGAACCCGGCGGTCGGCTCGACGCACGGTCGGGCGCAGCGCCTCGGCATGGCCAACCTCGACTGGCTGGTGGTCCGCGACCTGTTCATGATCGAGAGCGCCACGTTCTGGCGCAACAGCCCCGAGGTCGCCACCGGCGAGATCGTGCCGGAGCAGTGCAAGACGGAGGTGTTCTTCATCCCCGCGGCCTCGCACGTGGAGAAGGAGGGCACCTTCACCCAGACCCAGCGGCTGCTGCAGTGGCGGGAGAAGGCCGTCGACCCGCCGGGCGACGCCCGCTCCGAGCTGTGGTTCTTCTACCACCTGGGGCTGCGGCTGCGGGAGAAGCTGGCCGGCTCCGACCTGCCGCGCGACCGGGCGCTGCTCGACCTGGCCTGGGACTATCCCACGCACGGCCCGCACGCGGAGCCGAGCGCCGAGGCGGTGCTGCGCGAGATCAACGGCTACGAGGTGGCGACCGGACGCCCGCTGTCCGCGTTCGCCGAGGCCCGCGACGACGGCTCCACCGCCGTCGGCTGCTGGATCTACTCCGGGGTGTACGCCGACGGCGTCAACCAGGCGGCGCGGCGACGGTCGCGCCACGAGCAGGACTGGGTGGCCGCCGAGTGGGGCTGGGCGTGGCCGGCGAACCGGCGCACCCTCTACAACCGCGCCTCGGCGGATCCGCAGGGCCGGCCGTGGAGCGAGCGCAAGCGCTACGTGTGGTGGGACCCGGACGCCGGGGAGTGGACGGGCTACGACGTGCCGGACTTCGAGCGCACCAAGCCGCCGACGTACCGGCCGCCGCAGGGCGCCTCGGGCCCGGAGGGGATCGCCGGCGACGACCCGTTCGTCATGCAGGGCGACGGCAAGGGTTGGCTGTACGCGCCCAGCGGTGTGCTCGACGGCCCGCTGCCGACGCACTACGAGCCGGCCGAGTCGCCGGTGCGCAACCCGTTCTACCGGCAGCAGGCCAACCCCACCCGCAAGGTGTACGCGCACCCGGTGAACTCGGTGAACCCGAGCCCGCCGCAGGAGCACAGCCAGGTCTTCCCGTACGTGTTCACGGTCAGCCGGCTCACCGAGCACCACACGGCGGGCGGGATGAGCCGTACGGTGCGACCCCTGGCGGAGCTGCAACCGGAGATGTTCGTCGAGGTGTCCCCGGAGCTGGCCGCGCAGGTGGGCCTGGCGCACCTGGGCTGGGCGCACCTGGTCAGCGGCCGGGCCGTGATCGAGGCGAAGGTGCTCGTCACCGACCGGCTCACCCCGCTGCGCGTGGACGGCCGCGTGATCCACCAGGTGTGGCTGCCGTACCACTTCGGGTTCGAGGGCCTGGTGACCGGCGACTCGGCCAACGACCTGTTCGGGATCACCCTGGACCCGAACGTGCTGATCCAGGAGAGCAAGATCGGAACCTGTGACGTGCGCCCGGGCCGGCGGCCCACCGGCCCCGCCCTGCTGGACCTGGTGGCCGACTACCAGCGGCGGGCGGGCATCGTGCCCGGCCACCCGGCCCCCACGCTCACGCCGGGGGCGCTCGGCCCGCCGGCTCCCGCCGACGGCGCCGGGGAGGGCCGCGATGCTTCCTGACCCGCACAGCCTCTCCGGGCCGCTGGATCCCGCCCCGGAGGCGGGCTGGACCGACGCCCCGCCCAGGATGGGCTTCTTCACCGACACCAGCGTCTGCATCGGCTGCAAGGCGTGCGAGGTGGCCTGCAAGGAGTGGAACGACGTCCCCGGCTCGGGGCTGGACCTGCTCGGCATGTCGTACGACAACACCGGCGCGCTGACCGCGAACTCGTGGCGGCACGTGGCGTTCGTCGAGCAGCCCCGCCCGGCCGGGCACCGCAGCCCGCCGTTCGCCGGCACGCCGACGGGCGACTCGGTCAGCGCCTCGTCGGCGGCCGTGGCCGCCGGCGTCGGCAACCCGACCGGCACCGACCCGGGAGCGCCGCCGGGCGCGGCGCCGCCGGCCGCGCGGATGGCCACCGGCACCGACCCGGGCCGGGAAAGCGGTG
>NZ_JBAKHL010000084.1:0-27171 GCF_036902715.1 Micromonospora sp. CPCC 205546 | reverse complement strand
GCTGTCCTACCGGGAGCTTCGTCCTATCTGGAGCAGCGACACACCGCCGCCTACCTGCTCAGCATGCCTCGGTCACGATGAAAATGGCTCAGTTACATGTTTGACGTTGGGATGCGTTGTTGCTGAAAGCCTGGCTGCCGCTTAGGGTCACTGGGTACGGCGACAAGTTCTGCAGTCGTGAGCACGGGGGTGCTGATGAGCAAGCTTCGAGAAGCGCTTTATTTTCAGACACACGATTCACCCCAAGCGCGGGATGCGCGAATGGTGCTCGCCGGAAGGGTCGGGGCGCCGGACGCCGGTCAACCGCCCTCTGTGCGGTAAGGGTTTTCTCGCGGAGCGCCTCTTTCTGGTCGCCTGAATATGGTGCCGTCGCCCGCGCCCGTGGGAGTCGCCGGAGGCGCCGGGTAGCCCGGCGGTTGTCCATTCTGTCGAGTCCGCCCATTTGGAGCGGGCAGGTCGAAGGAGCGTTCGGGCCGCGATGTCCGCTGCCCCCCGTCACGTGCGTCGGTATCTGCCGCGCGGTCGGCGCGGGTCGGACAGCACATCTGGGCGCCGTTTCGGAAAGCCGGGCGACTACCCGAAGGCCGCGAATCTATTCGTGACCTTGATGCCCGTGTGACGCTATTGAGGTGGGTGAATCATGCGTACGCTGATGCAATCAATTGATGCTGCCTCGCAATGACGCGCGGGTTTCGCCGTTACTTCGGGAGGCGACGTTCGGCTCGAGACGCAAGTTTCGCTGCTCGTCTGCACATTGCGGGCGATCGATGCTCGTCGCCCGACACCTACACACGCGAGCAGAGTTGCGCAATGTGCTTTCGGCGTTGCAACGCTTTCGCGTGGACTTAGAAGCGAAAGGAGGTGATTCTGGATGACCGCAATCGAAGCAGTCGAAGAGACCGAGATCGAGATCGATGAGATCGAGATCGAGGGCGGCGACGCCGGCGACTCGGCGAACGTCGCGAACGTCGCGAACATCGCGAACATCGCGAACATCGCGAACATCGCGAACATCTAAGGAAACAGGGTGTGTGCGGCGGGCGGGCTCCCGCCGCACACCTCCCGTTGCGCATGGTCGAGGAGAAGGTGCCGTGGATCAGGAAGAAATCGGCAAGCGTATAGCTGCGGCAGGGCAGGTGGCAGCCGATTTGGCTCGACAGGCTCCCGTGGACTCAGCCTACGTCGCCGGCTCTTTGACCGCGGGGTTGGGGAACGCGAAGAGCGACGTGGACCTCTTCATCCTGAGCGCTTCGGACAGCGTGCCGGACGGACCGGTTCAGTTCGCGCGCGACGGTGGACGGATCGATGTGGAGTGGCTGACCCTCGCGCAGGCTAGGCGGGTGCTCGACGCTCTGGCGGGTATGGATCTGACCCGGCAGCGTCTTGTTGAACTTTGGCCGCACTTCGATGACCTCGACTGGTATGCGCGATTCGTGTCGTCGGTCGACGTCATCAATTCGCCTGCGCTTGAGAAGCTGCGCGCCAAGACCAAGGACGTCCGTCGGCACATCGATGACCTCATCGTCGTGCGTTGGGCGCTGGGGTACAACTCCTCGCTCGAGGATTTCCACGGTGCGGTCATCGAGCGCGATTACGACACCGCCTCGTATTCGGGATCCGCAATGACAGTCGCCGCGGCCAAGGCGTACGTGGCCTCGCTCGGTGACATCTACATCGGTCACAAGTGGGTCTACAAGCAGCTGCGCCGCTCAGCTCCGCTGCTCGACCTATCCGCCTTCTCGTACTACTCCCGTGGGCACTGGGTGGCCGAGGGTGACGAGGGAGCGAACCGGATGCTCAGCTACGGGCAGACGCTTCTCGGCGCCGCCGCACTCAATCGGCTCGCGGATACCCCGCTGCCGGAGCTGCCGACCGTTTTCGACGGATCCGGTCCTCGGCGCGCGACCGAGTTCGTCCCGATGGGCATCGGTGACTCCGTACTCCTGCACCACGAGAGCGGCCGCCAGGCCAAGCTGACGGCTCGGGTGGCGCTGGTCTGGCTGTGGTGCACGGGGCCTGACCTGGACACCGTCGTGGAGAACGTCCTGTCCTGCGCTGCCGCGCTGCCCGGGGTGTCCTTGACAGCCTCACAGGTGCGGACCGCGGTGGAGCGGCTGGTCCAGAGCGGCCTGGTGCGTTCTGCATGACCGCGGCTGTCGAAATGGACGGGCGGGACGGTGACAAGGCGTCCTTGCCGCAGGCTCTGCTGCTGGCGGGGATCGGTGTCTCGAGTGCGGGGACCGGTCTCGTTCTTCCCCTGACCGCGCTCTACCTGACCGGCATTCTGCAGGCAGGTTCGGGCGCTGTGGGCCTTTACTTCGCCCTGACCGCGGGATCCGCCTTCCTGGCCAACCCGTTCGCGGGCAGGATCGCGGACCGGCGTAGCCCTGTACCGGTCATTTTCGGGGCGTTGCTGTTCCAAGCGGCGGGTGCCATCGTGCTTTCGCTGTCCGGGAATCTGGAACAAGCGTCCGTCGCCGCAGTGCTTGCCGGGATCGGTAACGGGTCCTACTACGCGGTGCTGATGCCGACGGTGAAGCTCATCTTCGGTCAGTCTGCACTAGGCCGGTTCTTTTCCCGGAACTTTATGATCGCCAATGTCGCCGTCGCCGTCGCGGCGGCCGCCTCCGGGGTGGTGGTCGCGAGTTGGGGAGAGCGCGGATATCGCTTGTGCTTCGCGGCGAACGCGTTGTCGTTCGTGCTCCTCGGCGTGGCTCTCGCCGCGCAGTTGAAACGGACGCCACCGGCGGCGCTCGGGAGCGACGTACGCGTCCGTCCGTTGGCGCCGTGGCGGCCCTACCTCGATGCGCGATTCGTCGCGCTGCCGCTCACGCAGCTGTGCATCATCGGCTTCGGCGTCGTGCAACTCGAAGCCATCATGCCGCTGGTGCTGCACGACTACGGAGGATATTCGACCCGCATAGTCTCCGTCTTCCTGGCGGCGAACGGCCTCGCGGTGTTCGCCCTGCAGACGTTGACGGAGAAGTACGTCGAACGCATCGGGGAGATCGGCGCGCTGCAACGAGCGGTGATCGTCTGGATCGTGAGCCTGCCCCTGCTGTACCTCGGGTCCGTTCTCGCCGGACCTGTCGGTGTGGCAGTGGTGATTCTCTACGCAGTGATCTTCGGGTTTGCTGAGACGCTCGTGTCGCCGTCCATGCAACCTCTGGCTGCGAAGAGCGCGCCCGAGGGGAGCCTAGGCACGTACGCCGCAGCCGTTTCGATGGCCTACAGCATCGGCACGGCCATCGGTCCGGCTATCGGTGCCGCGGTGCTGACTGCGGGCGGTGTCGCGGGATACCTGACGCTGCTGGCCGTGGTGCTCCTGGTGCCGCTGCCGTTGCTGGCCCGCCACCGTCGGGTGATGCGCCGGCCCGAGTTGTCGGGTGCCGGGGCATGACATCCAGCACCGCACTGGTAGAAGTGGCCGCTCTGACGCGCGTGGAGGTCGAAGCACGACGGGAGGCCCAGTACGAGCAACTCTTCCAACAGTGGACCAGCCACGTTCAGGCATGCTACGCGGGCGGCCTACGACAGGCCGCCGTACGCCTGGACGCGGGCGCCGGGCGGCTCCGGGTCGTGGACGGCCGGGCCAGGTACGCCGCTGCGGACCACGCCCGGGCGCGTGCCGGAGGCCTGTTGGAATCCGCCGGCGCGGGGACCGAGGACTTCACGGATCTCCTCGCCATGCGCGCCGCCTCGGCTGCGGCGGACCTTCCCGTATCACTGCCCGGCGAGCACGGCCTTGTCGAGGTGCACGTCGTCGTCGACGTGTACAGCACCTTGCACGTGGTCGCGGACACGGAGGGGCGTTGCGACGCCTCGGAGCGGGTTCGATGCCGCACCACCGTCACCGCCCATGCTGCAGATCTGGCGCGGCAGGTCTCGTCCCGGTTCGTACGATCGACGACGCCGACCGAGGACGACCTGACCTCGTTCGCCCGGGATACCGTACGAATGTTGAGCCGGGCGCCGGCAGCCTCGGGTGAGCCCGGTTCCCGGCGGACCGCGATGGTCCTCCGTCCCACGGCGGGCGCCGCCCTGCTCCACGAGCTGGTCGGACATGCCTGTGAGCACGACAACGCCTACAACGGGTCGCCGTACGCCCGGGCGCTACGCGACGCTGCCCTGTCGACGCCGAGCCTCACCATCCGTGACGACCCCGGCGCGGCCCACGGATACGGCAGCATGACCGCTGACGACGACGGCGTCCCCTGCGGTGGGCGGTCCATGGTGGAGGCCGGGCAGTTTGTCGGCACCCTTGCCAGCGTGCGCTGTGGGGCGTCGGGCGGTAACGGGCGCCGGGCGAACTACCGCTTCCCGACTCAACCTCGAGCCACCAACACAGTGGTGTCCAGCGGCGGCGATCCGGCTGAGTCCTTGTATTCAACGGACTCGGGAGACCTGCTGGTTGTCCGGTCCTTCTCCAGTGGTCAGGTCAACCCGTACACCGGGCACTTCGACTTCACCGCGTCCGGATGTGAGCTGTGGTCCGCCGACGGCGATCGGACCTATCTCGGAGACGTGCGCCTCGATGGGGACGCACTCGAGGTCCTGCGCCGGCTCGAGGCGATCGGCGACGACCCGGCCTACGAGAGCATCTCGTGCGGCAAGCAGGGTCAATGGGTGGGCGTCGGGATCAGTTCGCCATCTATGCGGTTCGTCGACATCTCCTGGACCTCGGCGGTGACGGCATGACCACCCTGGCCACTTTCAGCTCCTCACAGCGGATCCGGCAGACGGTCACCGCGACGGGACGTCCGGGCCGCACGACGGTACGAACTGTTTACGAGCCGCTCATCGCGTCGGCGTCCGATGGTGGTGGCGACGGCCATGTGGTGGTGGGCCCTGGGACGGCGCTCAGTGATCCCGCCCGTGACCACCTACTGCGCGCGCTGGGCGTCCGATCCGCCGTGATGGCCGACGCCGCGGCGCCCTCGCGGACGCGAGAATGCCCCGACGCCGGCGAGCCGGCGCCTGTCGACGTATCGGCATTCTTGGCCTCGGCTGAGCGGTACGGGATGGAGATGCGGCAGGTCACGGTTTCCCGGTACGAGAGCAACCGGCGGTACCAGGCTCCGGGTGCTGCCGAGCGCGTGTGCGCCCACACCTGGTCATCGCTGCGCGCGGAACCCGCTGCGGCATACGGATCACCCATCGAGATCTTCTGGCACGCTGCTATCTGCCTGGACCGGGTGCTCGACGCGGCCCGGATGCTCATCGCCGGTCCCGAGCTGCCTGTGATGAACGGCAGAGGCTTCCGTCGGGCCCGCCTCACCCCGGACGCCATGACGGTGCTCCTCACCTCGCTGACCTCCGCCTACGTACGCCGCGGCGCCGCCGAACCCCCGGGCGGCGACGCGCGGTTCGTCCTGCGGACGTGCGAGGCCGATCCGGGAGTGCCGTTCGGACACTGCTTCGATCTTGACGGCGTCGACACCTCTGTCGCCGTGCTGAGCGGGCCGGGTCGGCAGGTGTGGCCCAAGCCGGGGGAGACACCACAGCCGGGTGTACTCGGTCACCGCACGACGCAGCGGTTCGCCCCCGTGCCGGTCTCCAGGCCCGGCGCCGTCACCCTCGACGGCGACCACATCGATGACGGCAGCGTCGTGGCGGGCTATTCGGGACTCGTCGTGACCCAGCTAGCCGAGCACGGTGCCAGCCATCTACTGGAGGGATCCGGCTTCTTCCTCCGGGCCCGGGGCCTCGTGCTGGACGGGGGTCGGCCGGTCGGCCGGTGGGGGCCGATCACGATGGCGCTGCGGGGCGACGAGGTGATCGGGCGTCTTCTCCGCGTCTTCTCCGACGGCGGCTTCAGCCGGATGAACGACCTGACGGTGCGCCGTTTCTGGGCCGACATGGAATGGGGTGACCAGTGAGCGATTTTCAGACTGACGGGATTCCGGACGGCCTTGCCTCTGGGCGGAGCCGTGCGGACGGCGGCGTGTCCTTCATGTTGATCGGTCACCACCGTTCGGGGACCAACTTCCTGACCGACGTGCTGCAAGCCCACTCGCGTGTCAGTTTCATCGACGAGCCCTTGTCGATGCACACCCGGGGATTCCCCCGGACCGATCTCGAAAGGTGGGGCGCCGACTCCTACCACCCCGTCCATCTGCACGAGTCGTTGCGCGAGTATCCCCTGTCGCAGCGGTTCTTCCGGGACCTCGTCAGCTACCTGGAGGCCGTGCCGCCGGGACAGGTGCGGGGGTTCAAGGAAACCCTGCTCTTCGAGAAGATCCCCTGGCTCCTGTCGGCCATCCCACCGTTGCGCATCGTGCATGTGGTTCGCGACCCGCGGGCCGTGGTCGCTTCGCTGCTGAAGCATGACGTGGATCGTCAGTGGGGCTACGCGGACCGGTTGGCGGCCTACTTCGCCCGTCATTCGGACTCGCCGGTCGAACCGCTTCTGGAAACGCCCCTGATGCGATGCGTGACCAGTTGGAAAGTGCGGCAGTACGAGTTCCGGGCGAGCGTGGAGGCGCTTCCGGTCGTCACCGTCCGCCTCGAGGACATCGTGCAGGACGACGAGACAACCCTCGCCCTCGTCATGTCCTTTCTCGGCCTCGAAGTGCAGCGGAAACAGCTCGTCCTGCGCAGGGAGAGCGAGCGGGAGACTCGGGGCGGAATGTACTCCACCTACCGCCACCGGGACGAGGTTCTCGACGGATGGCGCCGTCGCCTGAGCCCGGCGGACCAGGCATTCGTAACAGCCGCATGTGAGGAGGAACTGCATGACCTTGGGTATCTTTCCGCGGCGGTGCGCTGAGATCCGCGCCACGCTCCTGGACGACGCCATTCCCATCGGCGAGGGCCGGCGGTTGCTACGGAGCCCGATCACGGCCGTGCAGGCGGCATCGATTCTGAACACGATGCCGATCCGTGACGATCCGAACGACTCGTACACGAATGTGAACGTCATCAACCTGGACAACACCATCACGTACGACGCGGCCGGCTATCGACCGGTCGTCGGCCGAGAGAACCACCCGGTGACCGGTGTCAGCTGGTTCGGCGCCCAGGCGATGGCCGAGCAGGTAGGGGCGCGACTTCCTACCGTCGATGAGTGGCACCAGGTGATCCAGGCCCATATGAGCCCGTTCCCCTGGGGAAACGCGGCGCCGTCACCGGAACTGGCCAACTTCGACGAGCACATCGGCCGCACGTCGCCGACCAGGGAGTTCCAGCCCAGTCTACTGGGCTTCTACGACCTGCTGGGCAACGTCGGCGAATGGTGCGATCTGCGGAATGAAGCATCGGACGAGGCGCCAGTGGTCGGCGGGGGTTGGAACAAACCCATCGGAGCACAGTGGCACATGCCACGATGGAAGTGGCGGCGGATCGGGACTGTGTCCATCGGAATCAGGTTCCTCTTCGATACCGGTGAGCCACGATGAGCCGTACCATGTTCCGCTTCGCGGACCGCGCCGTGTCCGTCACCGGTGACGACGACTTCCTCGCCGCAGCCGCAGGTCTCCTGGCGCCCTATGTCCGACGGACGGCGACCGCGGACGGGGCCACCCTCGTCGCTTCCCTGGAGTTCGAGAACACCACACGCTCGGAACACGGAGAAGCGGTCATCATCAAGGCGTTCCAGCAGGTACGCAGTGCGCTCTTGGACGTGGTGCTTTGTGATCATGCCCCGCTGCACGGTGCCGTCGTCACCTGTGACGGCACCGGAATCGTCCTGACCGGGCCGAAGGGAGCGGGCAAGACCTCGTTCGTGTCGGCTCTGCTCCGATGTTCTCCAGAGTGGGATTTCGTCACCAACGACAAGTCGGTGGTGTCACCGCATGACGGCTCGGTTCTCGGGCTGCCGTTCGCGGTAGCGGTCGGGCATGTCGGGCGAGCGATGACGCCGGAGCTGGCGGATCTGCCGGCGCGGCCGAGCGTCGGCAAGGACTTGTTCTGGCCCGCGGATTTCGCTCGCGCCTTCGGCTCCCGGCCGGCTGCAGCCACGCCGTTGCACGGTGTGGTGCTGTGCGAGGCCGACTTCGCGGCGTCCCGTATCGAGGTGCTGACCGACGTCGACCAGGACGAGCGGCGGATCGTCCTGGAACGCGACATGACGGACTTCGGCGACGCCATGATCCCGCAACGGCGCAGGACCGGCCGTACGCGGGACGCCGAACTGCCACCGCTTCCGGCCGAGTGGTCGGTGATGCCCTGGGTCCGGCTACGGGGAAATCCATGGACCATGAGCCGCGATACCATGAGCGCCGTGCGGACAGCGGTCGACTTCCAGAGAGTCGTGTGATGACGATGCGGGTGAAAGCCGTCCTGCTGGACCTGGACGGCACTCTGCTGGACCACAAGGGTGCCGCGGAGAAGGCGTTCCTCGCCGCCTGCCTGCAATGGCTTCCCGACCTCGACGAGGAGGCGCGGTACGAGGCTCACACAGAGTGGCAGCGGCTGGAGGCCGTCCACATGCGGGCGTACCTGGACAAGACAATGACCTTCCAGGAACAACGGCGGGCCAGGCTCCGCGGTGTGCTGTCCGCCTGTGGGCGAGACACCGGAGCCGTGAGCGACGACCAAGCCGATGACCTCTTCACGGTCTACCTGCGCCACTATGAGAATTCCTGGGCAGCGTATAGCGACGTCCCGGAGATGATGCGTTTCCTCGGCGGGGCACCCGCCGGTGTGGCGGTGTTGAGCAACGGCGATCGCGCGCAGCAGGAAGCTAAACTGGCGTCGCTCGGTCTCCCCTCGACGCCACCACTGTTCACGCCCTCCGACGTCGGTGCTTCGAAGCCGGATCCCACAAGCTTCCTCGGCGCCTGCGAGCGGATGGGCTGGGAACCCTCCGAGGTTCTGTACGTCGGTGACGATCTTCAGGGCGATGCCTTAGCCGCCGCCGCCGCGGGACTACGGGGATGCTGGCTGGACCGGCAGCAGACGTACGGGGCCACGGTGCCCGAGGGCATCCTTCGCGTACACAGCCTGTTCGACCTTGCGACGGCCGACCTCTTCGACCGGAGCGCGGCCTAGTAATCCAGCCGGGGATGTGGACCTTGGCTGAGCTGCGGTCCGGTGCGGTGTGAAAACGAGGGCAGCCAGGGTCGATCATGGACGGTCGTGGACCGACCTCGATGCAGCGGTGCTGCCGGATACAGGGTGGACGCCCAGCGGTGGCGGGTGTTGTTCGACGACCTGATGCTGACGGTGGGGCAACGTTTCCGCAGACCAGAGCCGCGTCGTCGGGTGTGTGACCTCGTCCGGGGCTTGCTGGCGCCGTTGCCCCCGAAGAACTGCTCGACGATCGCGGTGCGGTTCGCCACCAAGCCGCAGATGGCGTCTCGGATGATCGCCGCAGCGGTCACTGCCGGGCTGCCGTGCCGACGGGTGGCCGGCGACGAGGCCTACGGCAACGATGCGCGCCTGGCAGCCCAACTCCGTCGGCTGCGACTGGGCTACGTCCTGGCCGGAGCGGGCTTTGGGGCCACTCCTGACTGAGCTCTGGCCTCGTGTCGTAGAGGCCGAAGAAGTCCACGGCGTGCCCGGCCTACGGATCCAGCGACACCGGCGATGCGTGGAGCTGATTCTTGCCGCCGGGGGCTCGATGGCGACCAGGTCGCGGTGTAGCGCAGGCGGCGACACTCAGGTGCGCGGGTGCAGGAGGTGCCGCCGGCCCCCGGTTCGGGTACAGGTCCGGCCGACACCTCGGCGAGCGTGCCTGTCCCGAGCGGTGCGACGTCGACGCCGAGGTCGGCGTGCCGGGCGATCAGGCGGTCAGCGCCGCACCGGTCCGCGTTGCCGGGCCGGTTCAGGGGAGTGAGTGGCAGGCAATGACGCAAGGTTCTTGAGAGCTGCGTCACAGGGACTTTCTGGTGCCCCGGCCGGTCACTCAGTGTAAGCCAGGCGTCCTGGCCGCACTCACTGTGACCGGGCGTGTCGCTGCTGGTTCGTCGGGTGAGCTGTCCGGCCTCGTTCGCCCGGCGGCGTGCTGGGTCGCACTCCACCTCGGAGGATGCCGGGATCCCAGATCCGGTGCGGGCTTGCCGGACGGCGGCCGGGGCTCCGGGGGCCGCTCGTCGGGTGTTGCGCCACGTAGTTGACATGCTCAGAGAGTTACATGTTTGACGTGGTAATACGTTGTTGCTGAAAGCCTGACTGCCACTTAGGGTCACTGGGTACGGCGACAAGTTCTGAAGTCGTGAGCACGGGGGTGCTGATGAGCAAGCTTCGAGAAGCGCTTTATTTTCAGACACACGATTTCCGCCAAGCGCGGGATGCGCGAATGATGCTCGCCGGAAGGGTTGGGCACCGGACACCGGTCGACCACCTTCTGCGCGGTAAGGCTTTCTCTCGGAGCGCCTCTTTCTGATCGCCTGAATATGGTGCCGTCGCCCGCGCCCGTGGGAGTCTCCGTAGTCGGCGGGGGCGCCGGGTAGCCCGGCGGTTGTCCATTCTGTCAAGTCCGCCTGAGTGTTGCGGACAGGTCAAGGGAGCGTTTGGGCCGCGATGTCCGCTGCCCGTCGTCAGGTGCGTCGGTATCTGCCGCGCGGCCGGCGCGGGCGGACGCCACATCTGGGCCTAAGACAATGGGGGCGCAGCTTTACATGGTTCCGACCGAACCGGCCGCCGCAACTTACTCGGCCAATATCTTCGCACCGGTGCAGGGGGTGGCCCCCTGCACGGTTCACCTCAAGCTCGAAGGGGTAAACGTAGCGGGATCGATAAAGATCAAAACAGCGGTGCAAATGTTGACGGATCTCGAGCAGGCCGGAAGTGTCGATGGGAGCCGGCGGCTCATCGAATCGTCGTCGGGCAACCTGGGTGTGGCGCTGGCTCTCGTCTGCGCCGAGCGCGGATACCCCTTCACGTGCGTGACGGATCCCAACGCCTCGGTTTCTGCCGTCCGCAAGATGCAGGCCCTGGGCACCGAGGTCATCGAGGTCCGCGAGCGTGACCAGACCGGCAACTACCTGGGCACCCGCATCGCTCTGATCCAATCGATGTGCCGCGAGGACCCGAACCTCCTCTGGCTCAACCAGTATGCCAACGCCAGCAACTGGCGGGCCCACTACCGGATGACCGCACCCGAGATCCTCGCCGCCTTTCCGCACGTCGACCACCTGGTCATCGGTGCGGGGACGACTGGCACCCTGATGGGCTGCGCCCGCTACTTCCGGGAGCATTCCCCGGGGACGACGATCGTCGGCGTCGACTCGGTCGGCTCAGTGACGTTCGGTGGGACGCCGGGTCGACGACACATTCCGGGTATCGGAGCGAGCCGCCGGCCCGAGATCACCGATTCGTCGCTGATCGACCGGCTGTTGATGGTGGACGAGGCGGACGCCATCCGCATGTGCCGCAGCCTGGCTCAACGAGGGTTGCCGGTGGGTGGGTCGACCGGCTCGGTCCTCCACTCGCTCCGGCACCTGGGCGATGTCCTCACCCCGGAGAGCGTGGTCGTCGCCGTCTCTCCCGACATGGGGGACAAGTATCTCGACACGATCTACAGCGACGACTGGGTGGGTGAGCGGTTTCCTCACCTGCTGGGGCCGCCCGACACGACGGTGGGCGGCCTGGAAAGCAGTGTCCAGTGGCGGTTAAACATAGTCGGCGATCGGGTGGGTTGAGTCGAGTGTCTTCAATTTCTGTTCCGGAATTCAGGGTCTACTCGGGTGAGCAGGTCCGTGACGTGCTGGACAAGGATCATCACGCCGTGGTCGCGGCTGTCGAAGCGGCCTACCGGGCCCACCACGTCGGACGCACGGTGAACCCTGACAGCTACTTCCTGCGCTTCCCCGGTCGGGACGCGGACCGCATCATCGCCCTGCCGGCGCGCTACGTCGCCGACGGAGGAGCAGCGGCCACGGGGATCAAGTGGATCTCCAGCTTTCCGCAGAACATCGAGAGGGGAATCGCCCGGGCGTCGGCCGTCCTCATCCTCAACGACGAGTCCACCGGCTACCCGATCGCCTGCATGGAGGCGGGATCGATCAGCGCGACCCGGACGGCGGCCAGCGCGGTCTCCGGTCTGCGCCTGCTCAGCAGGGACGACCGCGCGCCGAAGTCGATCGCGGTCATCGGCACCGGGGTGATCAGCAACCAGGTGCTGACCTTCCTCGACCGGTCCGACGTGCCGATCGAGCGGATCACCCTGTTCGACGCCAACCGGGACTACGCCGTCCGGTTCGCCGCCCGGGTGCGGGAGTGGTCCGACGTCGCCGTCGACATCGCGCCGGACATCGGGACCGCGATCCGCTCGGGCGAGGTCGTCCTCTTCGCCACCACGGCCGGCACCCCGCACGTGCACGACCCGGCGCTCTTCGAGCACTGCCCGATCGTGCTGCACCTGTCGCTGCGGGACCTGAGCCCCGAAATCATCCTCTCGGCGCACAACGTGGTCGACGACGTCGACCACTGCATGAAGGCCCGGACCTCCCTGCACCTTGCCGAGATGCAGACTGGTAGTCGCGAGTTCGTCGCCCACACGCTTCCCGGAATCCTTTGTGGGGCGCCGATTCCGGAGCGGGACCGGCCGGTTGTCTTCTCGCCTTTCGGGATGGGAATTCTTGATATCGCTCTCGGGGATCTCGTGCATTCCCTGATCGCTGGCGCAACGGCACCGGTGAAGAATTTCTATCTCGGCGCAGAGAGGTTCTGACCGTCATGAGTGCCAACATCAGTCCGGTCCGGGGGCATGCCGACGTCCTGGTCGGACTCCAGTACGGCGACGAGGGCAAGGCGAAGGTCATCGACCTCATCGCCGGCGACTACGACATCATCGCCCGGTTCAACGGCGGGGCGAACGCCGGCCACACGATCGACGCGCCGGCCGGCCGGGTGGTCCTGCAGCAGGTGCCCTCGGGTGTCTTCCACCCGCACACCCAGCTCTACATCGGTTCGGGCTCCGCGGTGAACCTGTGGAAACTGAAGAACGAACTGGACCTGGTCGAGGCGGGCGGGGTCGATCTGACCGACCGGCTCTTCATCAGTGACCGCTGCGCCGTCGTACAGCCGGCCCACTTCATCATCGACGAGACCAACAGCGCGGACATCGGGACGACGAAGAACGGCGTCGGTCCCTGTTACGCCGACCGGGCGTCGCGGGTGCGCAATGGCATCCGCGTCAATGTCCAGCTGCGGGACCTGCTCGCCGATCCCGACACCGTCATGGCCGCGATGCGGGCCAGCGCGGAGGCCGAGCTGTCGCGGCTCGCCGGCGACGTCCAGCACCTCCGCGAGCGACTGGACGCCAGCATCACCTCGCTGCTCGAGTGCATCGAGCGGGTCAGGCCGTTCGTCCAGACGGACCGGGGCTACCTGGGGCGGCGGGTCACTGCCGGTGCCCGGGTGCTCTTCGAGGGCGCGCAGTCGCTGATGTTGGACGTCGTGCACGGTGACCAGCCGTACGTCACCGCGAGCCACACCGTGCCGGCGTACGCCTACGTCGGCGGTGATCTCTCGCCGCAGTATCACCGGTACACCATCGGCGTCGCCAAGGCCGTGGTCTCCCGGGTGGGCAACGGCCCGTTCCCTTCCGAGTTGGGTGCCGAGCGGGCCGAGGCCTACTTCGCCGCCGCCTGTGCCGCCGGCCGGGGCAAGGCGGAGGAGAACGCTGACTACCTCCCCGAGGAACTGCTGCGGTCGGCCGATCCGATGGACCTCGGCATCGCCCTTCGGATGCTCACCCACGAGTACGGTTCCGGCACCGGTCGACCCCGCCGGATCGGCCTTCTCGACCTGCAGCAGCTGCGTGAGATGGTCGGCCTCTTCGGGGTGGACGTGGTCTACCTGAACAAGGTCGACTGCCTGGCCCTGTACAAGGAGAGCGTCTACGCGGGGATCCCGGTCCGCCTGACCGCCGAGACGGCGGCCCGCGACGGTGAGCAGGTCCGCATCCTGCCCTCCTTCGAGCTGAGCGCCGTCGACCCGGCTGCGCCGGAGCTGCTGCCCAAGGAACTGTTGGCGTTCAGGTCGGTCGTGGAGCAGGAGATCGGGGCCCCCGTCATCGGCGTCGGACTCGGACCGGAACGTGATCGGACCGCGCAGTTCTTCCGGCTGGGAGAGCACCGACTTCAGGAGACGCGGACGTGACCGGTTACGAATCCCCGTTCGTCGTCGACGGCGTGGACCGTTGGTACAGCAAGGCGATGGTGCGGGTACGTGGCAACGTCCTGTCCGGGCCGGGCTGGCAGGACAGCTACACCCTCTACAACCGGGTGCTGACGCCGTACACGCAGCATCCCCTGGTGGAGCGGCTGGGGCCGGACGCGATCCTGCAGCTCGGCGCCGGCCGGCTCGCCGACTACCTGGCGAAGACCGAGATCGTCGAGATCGAGATCGTCAATCGTGCCGTCGAGGGCATCCTGAAGTTGCCCGCGATCTCCGAGGAGATGCGGGCCGATCTGCTCAAGATCTACACCGACGAGGGCTACCACGTGCTGATGATGGCCGAGTTTCGCCGGCACATCCAGGACGAGACGGGGATCTGGTTGGCGAGGCGGCCGACCCGCGAGTTGGCAAGCATCGCCGAACTGGTCGAGTCCTTCCCGCCCGAGAAACGGCCGCTCGCCGTCATCTGCTGTGCGATCGTCACCGAGACCCTGATCACCGCCACGCTCCGGCAGGCCGGCGGTGACACGGTCTACCCGCCGGTGACCCGGATGCTGGCGGAGCACGCCGCCGACGAGGCCCGGCACCACGCCTTCTTCCACCGCTTCGCCGAGCTGCACCTGCCGTCGCTGATCGGCTCGGACGCGGCGCTGGTCGAGGAAACGTTCCGCCGCGTCCTCTGGTACTTCCTCTGTCCGGACTTCCGCCGGTTGCGCGACGACCTGGTGGGCCAGGGCCTGACCGTGGGCCAGGCAGACCGGGTCGTGGACGAGAGTTTCGACCGGGCGGACTTGCGCGAGCAGTTCCTCGCCGCCTCGGTGGCACCCCGCCGGCTCTTCGCCAGTCTCGGGCTGGAGGCCGGGGATGCCTTCGCCGAGCAGCTGAACGGGCTGGACCACGTCTCTCTGCTTTCCCTGACCACATTCGAGCGCAGTCGAGGTGCCGCATGATCGAGAAGCCGGGCAAGGACTGGATCGACGTCGACCTGACCTGGGCCGCCGCCGAATACCAGAAGTTCGTCGAGGCCGCACTGCGGCTCAAGGGGTTGCCGGCGGTCGAGAAGCGGGACCTGCTCGACGGACGAACCGTCTACTTCATGTTCTTCAACCAGTCGCTGCGTACCCGCAGCAGCTTCCACACCGGGCTGGCGAAGATGGGTGGGCACGCGGTCCACCTCGACCCGGGCTCGGGCATCTACCTGCCCGCGCTGCCCGGACAGGAGATCCCGTACGTGACCGAGCGAGTCTCCGACGTGGCACGGGTGCTCTCCGAGTTCGGTGACGCCATCGCCATCCGGATGTACGGCGAGCCCTCCGGGTGGGTGTACGGCTCCGCGAACGAGTTCATCAACGAGTTCGGCCGGCACGCCGGCATTCCGGTGATCAACATGGAGTGTGACCGGTTCCACCCGTGCCAGGCCCTCGCCGACGTGATGACCATGAAGGAGCGGGTCGGCGACCTGAAGCGGCGGAAGCTCACCATCAGCTGGGCCTACTCGGGCAGTTGGCACAAGCCGGTCGCCGTACCGCAGAGTCTCCTGCTGGCCGCCGCCAAGATGGGGATGGACATCACGGTGGCGCACCCGCCCGGGTTCGACCTGGACCCGGCGGTGGTGGCGGCCGCCCGGGGCTTCGCCGCCGACTCCGACTCCTCGATCCGGATCACCAACGACTTCGCCGACGGCGTCACCGACGCCGACTTCGTCTACGCCAAGTCCTGGTGCAGCCTGGAGCACCTTCCGACGAACCGCTCCGAGGCTGTCGATGAGGAGGGGATGACGAAGCTCTTCGAGCAGGCCCGGGACTGGTGCGTCGACGACCGGACGATGGCGCTGGCCCGGGAGTCCGTCGGTTACCTGCACTGCCTGCCAGCCGACCGGGACCAGGAGGTGACCCCGTCGGTGATCGACGGGCCGCAGTCCCTCATCTATCAGCAGGCCGGCAACCGGATGCACGGGCAGAACGCCATCATGACGATGCTGATGAACCCCGCAGGACTGGCATGACGACTCCCCACCACCTGGTCTGCGGATACTGCGACGGGGTGCCGGAGGAGGCTCCGGGCGTCCGGCGCTGCCGCTGCGTGCCGGCGGCCAACCGCAGGGTCCGCTACCTGACCGGGGACCTGTCGGCGGAATTCTTCCGGGCGTCGTTGAGCGGCCGTGACCTCTGGCGCTACCAGGCGCTGCTCCCCGCGCCCCGGAAGTTCGGCAGCCCGCTCTCGGTCGGCGGCACGCCCCTGCTCGACCTGGGCCTGCTTCCCGGCGACGTGCACCTGCACGTCAAGGACGAGACGCGCAACCCCAGCGGCTCCCTGAAGGACCGCGCCACGGAGGTTGCTCTCGCCGTCGCCCGCAACCAGGGCCACGACCGGGTGATCGCCGCGTCGACCGGGAACGCCGGGGCGTCGCTCGCCTGCATCGCCGCCGCCCAGGGGATGCGGGCCACGGTGGTGGTCCCGGCGTCGGCGCCGCGCAACAAGCTCACCCAGATCGAGGCGCACGGCGCGGAACTCGTCACGGTGGACGGCAGTTACGACGACGCCTTCGACCACGCCGTCGAGTACGCGGAGCGGACCGGGACCTACTGTCGCAACACCGGGATCAACCCCTACGTCCGGGAGGGGAAGAAGACCGCCGCGTTCGAGATCGCCGAACAGCTCGACTGGACGGCGCCGACCTGGGTCGTCGTCCCCTGCGGGGACGGCAACATCATCAGTGGCATCGGGACCGGGTTCGGCCAGCTGACCGAACTCGGTTGCCTGCCGGCGGCGCCCCGGCTGGTGGCCGCCCAGGTGGCCTCCTCGAACAGCATCACCCTGACCCACGAACTGGCCGTGCGGCAGGGCGAGATGCCCCGGGAACCGGTCGTGGTGCGGCCTCGTACGGTGGCCGACAGCATCTCGGTCGGTCGGCCGAGGGACCACGTCGGTGCGCTGCGGGCCCTGCGGGACTCCGACGGGCTAGCCGTCGCCGTGGACGAGAGCGAGGTCCGGCCCGCCGCGCGGGCGCTGGCCCGCCGCTTCGGCCTCTGGCTGGAGCCGTCGGCGGCGGTCGGGTACGCCGCCCTGACCCGGCTCCAGGCTGCGGGGACCATCGGCCCCGGTGACGTCGTCGTGCTCCTGGCCACCGGGTCCGGGCTCAAGAACCCCCGCCCGTGGGAGAACTGACATGGACGCGAGCAGGGGGAGGACCCCGGTCACGGTCGTCGGCAGCGGGGTCAGTGGCCTGACCACGGCCATCGCCCTGCAGGACGAGGGCCACCCGGTCACCGTCACGAGCGCGGAGCCACCCTCGTACACCACGTCGTCGGTGGCGGCGGCGATCTGGCACCCGTTCTTCCAGGCCCCGGACGCGACCTACATCCGGCGGGCCGCGGCGACGTACCAGCGGCTCTGCGGCTTGGCCGGTGAGCCGGGCTCGGGGGTGCGGCGTCGCACGTTGACCGAGTACTTCCGTACCGGCGTGGCCGCCCCGTGGTGGATGGCGGCGATGGCGGACCGGGAACCGTTCGAGGCCCGGGACGTCCCGGCCGGCTACGCCAGTTCGTACGCGATGGCCGTCCCGGTGGCCGACACCAGCCGCTACCTCCGGTTTCTGGTGGAGCTCTTCGGCTCGCGCGGCGGGCAGTTCCGGCGTTCGGTGGTCACCGACCTGCGGCACGAGACCACCACCGCGTCCTGGGTGGTGAACTGCACCGGCTTCGGTGCCGCCGGGCTGGCCGGGGACCCCGGGATGTCGCTGGTGCGGGGCGTCGTCCTGCGCTGCGCGAAACCGCCCGGCCTGGACGGCTGCTGGATCGACGACAGCGACCCGGCCCTGCCGACGTACGTCGTCGCGCGGGAGTCCGACGTGATCCTCGGCGGCACTGCGGATCCCGGCCTCGTCTCGACGCTCGTCCCGGCTGATGCGGTCACCGACATCGTGCGGCGCTGCACCACCCTGGTGCCGGCGCTGGGCGAGCCGCAGGTCCTCGACGTCCGGGTGGGCTTCCGACCCGCACGGGTCGACGTACGGCTGGAACGGGACGCCGACGTCCCCGGTCTCGTCCACAACTACGGCCATGGCGGCTCGGGCTTCACGTTGTCGTGGGGCTGCGCGGCCGACGTCGTGGAACTGATCGGCCGGCCCGCCGGCGCGTGACCTTCAAACACCGAGGTGAAGATGGAAATCAACCCGACGGAGCTCAGCGAGCAGCAGGTCTACACCTTCATGTGCAGCGCCATCGTGCCCCGACCGATCTCCTGGATCAGCACGGTGGACGCCCGGGGGGTGACCAACCTGGCACCCTTCTCCTATTTCATGGGGGTCTGCTGCACACCGATGACCGTGCTGTTCTGCCCGGTGTTCGGGTCGGAGGAACGACCGAAGAAGGACACCCTGCTCAACATCGAGCAGGTGCCCGAATTCGTCATCAACGTGACGCAGGAGAAGACCGTCGTGGCGGCCAATCTCTCGGGCGCCCCGGTGCCGCACGGTGAGTCGGAGTTCGACCTGGTCGGTGTGACCCCGGAGCCGTCGACGCGGGTCCGGCCGCCGCGGGTTCGGGAGGCCAGCCTCGCCCTGGAGTGCCGGGTCCAGGACATCATCGAGGTCAACAGCGGCCCTGGCGGCGGTTGGGTCGTCCTCGGCACCGTGCTCGCCATCCACGCCCAGGACGGGATCTTCGACCCGCAGACGATGCGGGTGGACCTGGGGCAACTCCAGCCGGTCGCGCGCCTCGGCGGCGCTGACTTCCTGCGTGCCACCGACGTCTTCCCGCTGCACCGTTACCGGACGGAAGACGACGCCGCCGCCCTCGTCGGCAAAGAGGGGTAGCGGTCCACCGGCTGCCGGTCACGGCAGTGGCTAACCCGCTTCCCACGAAGAGAAAGGACGCCCACGATGGCGTTGGAACAGGATCGGATCGTGCAGGTTCTCCAGGACGTCTGGGCGGAACTGCTCGCCGTGGAGGTCGCCGAGGACGACGACTTCTTCGAACTCGGCGGATACTCGCTGCTGATCGTCAACGTCGTCGCGGAGGCCCGTCGGCACGGCGTGGAGCTCTCGTCGAACGACGTCTTCCTGCACAAGACCCCGAAGGCGATCGCCGCCGCCCTGACCGGCGGATCGACACCGCAGGACGCGGCTCCGGCCGGATCGGCGGGATGGGACTTCGCCGAGGTCTGGGCCACCGGTGCGGCACCGATGGCGGTGCCGCCGACGAGCAACCTCGTGCTGCTGGCCACCGGGGGCACCGAGACACCGATCTTCTGCATCCACTGGGGTACCGGCAACGTCGGCTTCATGCGGAAGTACGTGGACCGGTTCCGGGGGGACCGCCCGGCCTACGGCCTGGAGATGATCGGCCTGCGGACCCGGGTACGCCCGCCGCTCTCGGTGGTCGAGGCGGCCACCCGCTACCTGGCCGAGATCCGCACCGTGCAGCCGCAGGGGCCGTACCTCTTTCTCGGCCTCTGCACCGGTGGCCGGATCGCGTACGAGATCGCCCGTCAGCTTGAGGCGCGGGGCGAGCAGGTCGCGCTGCTGGCCGTGGTCAACACCCTGCCGCCGGGGGTCCGCGAACTCGATCCCGGCTGGGGCCTGCGGGAGGTGTACGACTTCCGGGGTGCCGGCGTACGGGAGAAGTTCGGGGTGTCGAACCCGGCCGACGACCCGCAGCGCCTGCTCGACGCGATGCGGGAGTTGGAGTGGGTGGACGAGGAGGTCGTGGCCGAGGAGCTGCCCTGGCGTCAGATGATGTGGGCGGCCGGGATCTTCGGGCACGAGAACTACGAGGCGCAGCGCTACGGCGGTGACGTCACGGTCTACCAGTCTCGGGAGGTCGCCGACCGGCCCGACTCCGCGTGGGACCACCTGGTGCGCGACGCGGAGGCGTACACCTTCTCCGCGCCGACCACCCTGGACGTGGTGCGTGACCCGGCCTTCGCCGAGGCGCTCGCCAAGAAGCTGACCACCCTCTAGGTCGACAGGCGTTTCGACAGTGAAAGTTGACGAGGTGTACCGCCTTGGCTGATAGCCGTGTCGTCAGTTCCGTCCGCTCCTGGGCCGGCGGACTGGTGCCCGAGCGGGGTACGGCCCGTACCCTGGCGCTGCTCACCATGGTGCAGGCGGTCGGGTTCGGGCTCTTCCTGAGCGCCAGCACCATCTTCCTGCGCCGTAGCGTGGGACTGAGCGCCGGCGAGGTGGGCGTCGGACTCTCCGTCGCCGGACTGGCGGGCCTGCTCCTCACGGTCCCCATCGGTCGGGCGGCCGACCGGTGGGGTGCCCGACTGCCCCTGGTGGCGGTGTACGCGCTGCTCGCCGTCCTCTTCGCCGGCTACACCATGGTCTCCGGCCTGGTCAGCTTCGTCCTGATCGCCAGCGCCATCTCCATCTGCGAGACCTCCTCCACGCCGCTGCGGATGACCCTCACCTACGAGGCGTTCGAGCCGGCGGCCCGGGTCCGGGTGAGCGCCCAGATGCGCAGCTTCTTCAACGTGGGCATCGTCTTCGGCGCCGCGATGGCCAGTGTCGCGGTGGCGATGGACAGCCGGGAGGCCTTCGTCGCGGTGATGGTGGTCACCGCGGCCTGCCACGCCGGCTGTGCACTGATCGCCGCCCGGGTGCCAGCGCGCCGGCCCCAGGTCCCGAGCGACGGGCGCGACCCGGTCCGAAGCCGGTCCGGGCTGCGGGACCTGCGGTTTGTCTCCCTGGCACTGCTCTGTGGTGTGTTGGAGCTGTACCAGCCGATCCTGACCGTCGGTCTGCCATTGTGGATCATGGACCACACGGAGGCGCCGACGTCTGTCTACTCCATCCTGTTGATCCTGAACACCGTCCTGGTGATCGCACTTCAGGTGGTGGCGAGCCGGGCAGCGGAGACTGCCACCGGGGCGGCCACGCTGCTGCGCCGCGCCGGGCTCCTGCTCGCCCTCGGCTGCCTGGTCTTCGCCTTCTCCGAGGCGACATCGCCGATGGTGGCCGTTCCTCTGCTCCTGCTCGGCACGGCGGTACTGGTCTGGGGGGAACTCAGCCAGGCCGCCGGTTCGTGGGGGGTGTCGCTGCACCTGCCACCCCCCGGCAGGCAGGGCGACTACCAGGGCGTCTTCGCCCTGGGGCGGGGCCTTCAGCAGACGGTCGGCCCGTTCCTGGTGGCCACGGTGGTGGTCAGCAACGGGCAGCCCGGATGGTGGGGCCTGGCGGCCCTCTTCGTGCTGGCCGGCGTCGCCTGTCCACCGCTCACCCGGGCGGCCCAGAACCGGCGATCGGACCTGGCGCTGGCAGGACGCTGAGCCACCGTAGACCGGCCCGACCAGAGAACCCGATTGGCGACACAAGGAAGGCCCCATGTTCCCCGATCCGCGCTGGAACGACACTGCCCGCCCCTACCCGTACGGCGAGAGCGTGCACGGCATCTTCGCGGCGGTCGTCGACCGGCAGCCCGAAGCTGTCGCCCTCATCGACGGTGACACCGCGATCAGCTACCGAACCCTGGACCGGGCTTCGGACTGGTATGCCGTGCGGCTCGCCGCTGAGGGCGTCTGCCGGGGTGACCTCGTACCGGTCCGGCTCCCCCGCAGCGCGGAACTGGTCGCCTGCATGCTCGCGGTGCTGAAGCTCGGCGCAGCGTACACGCTCGTCGACGAGAGCTGGCCGTCGTCGCGAGTGGCGGAGGTGCTGGCCCAGACCGGGGCCGGGGTGGTGGTCGGCATCGCCGACGACACGGCGGTAGACCGGAAGGTGACGGCCTGGTTCCCGCCCACCGGCGGATTGGCCACGGTGGCGGGGCAGGAGACCGGGTTCCGCGCCGTCGAGGTTGACGGGTCGGACCCGTGCTGCGTGTTCTTCACGTCGGGTACCACGGGCCAACCGAAGGGTGCCCTCACCCCGCACCGGGCCACGGCGCGGTTGTTCCGTCCGGACGGCTTCATGGACCTCGGGCCGGGGACCGTGCTGCCACAGGCCGCGGCGGTGCCGTGGGACGGCTACTCGCTCGAGGTCTGGTCGGTGCTGCTCACCGGCGGCACGTCGGTCGTCGTGCGGGAGCCGTACCTGACGCCGCAGCTGCTCTGCGAGCTGGTCGGCCGGTACGGCGTCAACGCCGTGTTCCTGACCAGCAGCCTGTTCACCCTTGCGGTCGACGAGGGACTGGACGCCTTCGACGGGGTGCGTCAGGTGGTGACCGGCGGCGAGGTGTTGTCCGTCCCACACGCCGCGCGCTTCCTGGAACGTCACCCGGAGACCGCCCTGGTCAACATCTACGGCCCGGTGGAGGGGACGGTCTGCGCCACCGCGCACCGGGTCCGCCGCGTGGACTGCGACCGACCCGGCGGCGTCCCGATCGGCGGGCCGGTCGCCGACACCCAGGTGTACGTCGTCGACGGCGACCGGCTCTGCGCGGTCGGAGAGCCGGGTGAGGTCTGTATAGCCGGTGCCGGTCTCGCCCTGGGTTACCTTGAACCGCAGGGACCGGCCGGGGAGCGGTTCACCCTCCTGCCGGTCCCCGGCGGACCGGTGCGGGTCTACCGGACCGGGGACCTGGCCAGCTGGGACGACGAAGGGCTGCTGCACTTCCACGGCCGCGCCGACCGGCAGGTGAAGATCCGGGGCAACCGGGTGGAGCCGGCCGAGGTGGAGCGTCAGATCGAGGCGGCGCTGCCGGGCGTGCGGCGCTGCACGCTCCTCCCGGTGCGTGACGAGCGTGGTGGCGTACGAGGGCTCGCGGCGTTCTGCGTGCCAACCAGGTCAGGTGATCCGCTGGTGGGGGCGATGGACATACTGCGCTCGTCGCTCGTCGCGTACCACGTGCCGCAGAGCCTGGTGAGCATCGACCGGATCCCGCTCACGCCGACCGGCAAACTCGACGAGCGGGCCCTGCTGGCCCGGCTGGCCACGCCCGCTGTCGCGGAAGGGGGACCCGGCCGGTCCCGGCCCTCGGCCGCGGTCTCTCTGACCGAGGAGATTGCCGAGGTCTTCGCCGAGGTTCTGGAACGCGCGGACGTACCGGTGGACGTCGCCTTCCCGGCGCTGGGTGGCACGTCGCTGGGCGCCGGTCGGATCTGCGCCCGGCTGGGCGCCCGGTTGGGCGTGCCGGTACCGGTCTCGGTGTTCCTCGCTCATCCGAGCGTCGCGGAGCTGACCGTGTGGTTGAGCCGCCACCGAGACCTCGGCGCGGTCGAGCCGGTCGGGCACGGCGAGCCGGCGCAGGACGGCGGGGTGCCGCTCACGGCCACCCAGGAGGGATTTCTGACCCGGCAACTGCTGGACCCGGCAGACCGGTCAGCGTACTGCCTGACCGCCTGGGAGCTGCCGGTCGGCCTCGACGTGGCCGCGTTGGCCAGTGCGGTCGTGGACGTGCACCACCGCCACTTCGCCCTGCGCTCCCGCTACGTCAGCGAACGGGGACGTGGCCGGCTGCTGCCGGGCCCGTCGCCCGCACCGAGGCTGGAGGTTCTCGCGGCCAAGCCCGACCTGCCGGCGGCGCTCGCGGCCGTGCGCGCCGAACTGGCCGGACCGTTGGACCTGCCCGCCGGTCAGATCTGGCGTACGGTGCTCGTCCCGGCCAGCCCACACGTCACCGTCCTCGGGTACGTGGTGCATCACATCGCCTTCGACGGCTGGTCGGAATCGGTGATTGCCGCGGACCTGGAGCGGGCCTACCGGGCACGCACCGCCGGGACCGCGCCCAACTGGCAGCCGGTTCCGACGCCCGCACAGGTGCGTTCGATCCGGGACCGGCATCTCCGCATGGTCGACCTGGAGCAGCAGTACGCCCGACTGAGGACCACCCTGTCCGGCATTCCGGAGCTGGCGCTACCGCCCGCCACGGCGAGCGGTCCTGCGGCCGTGCGTCGGGTCGAGGTGGCCCTCACCGCCACCGAGGTCCGCGGGGTCCAGGACCTCGCTGCGCGATCCGGATCCACCCTGTTCACGGCCCTGCTCACCTGTTACGGCGCTGCCTTGGCCGACCTGACCGGCCAGCACGACATCGGGGTCGGCGTGCCGATGGTCCAGCGGATGGATCCTGTCCTCGAGCACTCGGTCGGCTGTCACGTCGGCATGGTCTGCGTCCGGATGCGCGGGGCGGCCCTGGGGCGAGGACCGGCCGCTGCGCGGAGTACCGCCGAGGCCGTGCGGACGGCGTTCGGTTGCCAGGACGTGGGATTCGCCGACGCGGTCCGGCTGGTCAACCCGGCGCGTACCGCTCGTTCGCCGCTGTTCCAGAACATCTTCGTGCTGCAGGACAACGCGCGGGCGGAGTTCCGCCCGCAGGACGTTCCCGCGACCCATCACCGCCTGCCCTACCTCGGCATCCCCGCCGAGATCCAGACCGAGGTCTGGCCGGTCGGTGACGGGGGACTCAAGGTCGTCGTCAACACCCAGACGACCGCGGTGACCGAGGACCTCACGCACCAACTGGCGGCGACGCTCGCCGAGCGGATCCGCCACGCGGCCGAGTACTGACCCTACCGAAACGCGACCTTGCGGCAAGCTCCTGGAGGCGGCAACAGCCATGACCAACCCTTCGAACCTGCTCGACGGCGACCACCTGGCCGCCGCCGGCACCCTGCCCGAGCTGTTCCGACTGGTGGCCAAGGAGCGGGCCGCGGCTTCTGCGGTGATCGATGGCGGACGCGCGATCAGCTACGCCGAGCTGGATGCCGCCTCGGATCTGCTGGCCGCGCGGCTCAGCCAGGCCGGGGTTCGCCCCGGCGACCTGGTGGGGGTCCTGCTCGAGCGGTCTGCGACCGTGGTGGTCGGCATCCTCGCCGTCATGAAGGCGGGCGCTGCCTACGTACCGCTGGACCCGCTGCATCCGCGGGACCGGCTCAGCTACCTGCTCGAGAACGCCGGGATCGCGACGGTGATCGCCCCGGCCGCGCTGGCCGAGGCGTGCGGTGTCGTCGACGTCCGGGTCGTCGAGCCGACCGGGGACGACGGCGGGGGATCGCTGCCCGAACCCACCCTGGCTGGAGACGATCCGGCGTACGTCATCTACACCTCTGGGTCAACCGGCCGGCCCAAGGGCTGCGTCGTATCCCACCGGAACGTTCTCGCCCTGCTCCGCGCGGCCCTGCCCCTCTTCGACGTGAGCACCTCGGACAGGTGGGCGCTGTTCCACTCGTTCAGTTTCGACGTCTCCGTCTGGGAGCTGTGGGCCACCCTGGCCACCGGTGCGACAGCAGTCACGGTCCCCACCGCCGCGGCCCAGTCGCCCAATGATCTCGTTCGGCTCCTCGGCGATGAAGGGGTGACTGTCCTGGGCCAGGTGCCCTCGGTGTTCCGCTCCGTCGCCCTAGCCTACGAGGAGGCCGGCCGCCCTCCGTTGACCCTGCGCTACCTGGTCTTCGCCGGTGAACCGGTGGACCTCGACGTGGTGCGGAACTTCCTCCGGGACTTCCCAGGCACCCCGCCCACGGCGGTGAACATGTACGGCCCGACCGAGACCACGGTGTACGCCACGCACCGGATCCTCACCCCGGCGGACCTCACCGGCCCGGTGCGCTCGCCGATCGGACACGGACTGCCGCACCTGCGATTGGAGATTCGGGACGCGCAGTTGCGACCGGTGCCCGACGGTGAGGTCGGTGAGCTGGTCGTCGCCGGGGAAGGCGTCGCCCTGGGCTACCTCGGGCTGCCACAGTTGACCGCGGAGCGCTTCGTCGAACTGAACGGCCCGGACGGACCGGCGCGCTACTACCGGACCGGGGACCTGGCCCGTCGGCTGCGCGACGGGTCGTTCGAGTACCTGGGCCGCAACGACCAGCAGATCAAGTTGCGCGGCTACCGCATCGAGCTGGGTGAGATCGAGGCGGTGGTCCGTACACATGGTTTCGTCCGGGATGTTGCGGTCACGGTCGTCAGCACTCCGGCCGGTGCTCAGTTCCTGGTGGCCTGTGTGGTGCTGGCCGAGCACGCGCCGCCCAAACCGATCGCCGCGCTACGCGAGCACACGATGGCCGTGCTGCCGCGGTACATGGTGCCGGACCGCTACCAGTTCTTGGCCGAACTGCCACTCACCGGGTCCGGGAAACTCGACCGGGCGGCGCTCGCCGCCGCGACCGCGCGGCCGGTTGCGCGCCAGCCGGAGACGGCCTCCCCGGCGTCGGCTTCCAGGGCGGCCGCCGGCCACTGACAAACGCTTGAAGAACGGCCGAAGCTGCTTATGGTCGGGATGTGCGATGCCTCCTTGTAGTTGCGGCACCGCACATTCATTCCGGCGCGCCGATCTTCGACGTGGACAAGTGTTGGTTGGGTCCCGCGGACAGTTTTCTGTGCGCGAGCGGCCCAACCCCCCAACTGCTTAATCATCGGCTTAGAACCATTGTCTCGCGTACGCCAGTTGCTCGATACGCCGTATCGCCTGCGAAGGGGTGATGCCTGGGCGGCGCGCTGGTCAACGGCTGCGATGCCCACGTATGGGTAGCGTATGGGTCTTCCTCACCGCGCTTCTCCCGCGGGACTTGAGGGCGAGCGGTGGACCGCAGACCGGATTAAGCTGTCAGCGCTATGGGTGATTCTTGAGCACACCCTCGCGCGACGACGATTGAGTCAATGAGCCCAGCGGGGCCGTCGGGTGCAAGCGCGGCCACACAGGTGACTCCACGGAGGTTCCATGTCCGAGCAGGTCCACCCGGAATGCCTTGAGGACGGACTCACGGTTCGCGACGAAACGCACGAAGCCGATTTCGGGCTGCGGGAGTTGGAAGCACAGTTTGCGCATGTTCTTCAGACCACTCATCCCGTACGTCTCGGTGCGGCCCTGAGGCGGGCTGAAGCGGAAGCCGAATCCTCCTGGCCGGAGGACCAGGTGGCCTCCGTCCTGGAACGGGTCATCCGGCAAACGCTCGACCACAGCGACGCGCCTTACGGCCAGGCGCCTCTGCGCTGAGCCATGCAGCAGGGCCGCTGGTCGGCGGTCCGGTCGATCGGGATTACCGTAACGCCGCCACGAGCGGCGCACCGCGCGGTGCGGACTTAACGTACGGTCCGCGCCGGAGTGTTCCGGCGCGGACCGTGGGTGTCGACTCTAGCTACAGATCTTGAATGGTCAGGTTGTGTCGGGTTCGAGTGTCAGTCCGGTGTGAGCGAGGAACCCGTCGAGTAGGTCGGTGCGGTACTGG
>NZ_JBAKHL010000083.1:0-27272 GCF_036902715.1 Micromonospora sp. CPCC 205546 | reverse complement strand
TCGCGGCGACGAAGAAGGCCGGCATGGACGAGCGGGCCGCGGTGGTGTCGATCGCGACGGCGTTGCAGGAGTCGAAGCTGGAGAACCTGGGCCATCTGGGTGACCGCAACGACCACGACTCGCAGGGCCTGTTCCAGCAGCGTCCGTCCTCGGGTTGGGGCACGGTGGAGCAGATCACCGACCCGGAGTACTCGACGACGGCGTTCCTGAAGGGCCTCAAGCAGGTCGACGGGTGGCAGGACATGCCCCTGACCAAGGCCGCGCAGACCGTGCAGGTGTCGGCGTACCCGGACCACTACGCCCAGTGGGAGCAGATGGCCGCCGACCTCGTCGCCGAGCACTGGAACAGCTGACCGACAACAACTGACACAGACCTTCCACCACAAGGGGGACCGCCGGCCGGCACCGTTGACACGGTGCCGGCCAGCGGCGTGTCCGGAGCCGGGGAGGCGTACGCCGGCGGGTGGCGTCGCCGGTGGCGAGCCGGAGCCGGTCGGGCGGTGGGCGACCGACGGCTTCGTGCCGTGTCCGGGCGTACAGTCGGGCGGTGGAGCGCACCGAGAAGATGCCCGCGGAGACCCGACCACCCGGCGTGGCCACGGCCGATCCCGGCAGCGTCCTGCTGCCGGGCCACGACGTGCCGCTGGGCCGCTACACGACCGTCCGCCGGCTGCTCCCGCAGCGCCAGCGGCGGATGGTCGGGGCCTGGTGCTTCGTGGACCACTTCGGCCCGGACGACGTGGCCGAGCGGCCTGGCATGGAGGTGCCGCCACACCCGCACACCGGCCTGCAGACCGTGACCTGGCTGCTCGACGGGGAGATCCTGCACCGCGACAGCCTGGGGAACGTCCAGCCGATCCGTCCCGGCCAGCTCAATGTGATGACCTCGGGACACGGCATCGCCCACTCGGAGCGGTCGCCCGAGCCGCACCCGCCGCTGATGCACGGCGTGCAGCTGTGGGTCGCGCTGCCTGACCCCGCCCGCGCCGGCGCCGCCGACTTCGCCCACCACGCCGAGCTGCCGCGCTGGCGCGACGGCGAGCTGGACGTCACCCTGCTGGTCGGCGAGCTGGCGGGCGAGCGGTCCCCGGCCCTGACGTACACCCCGCTGCTCGGCGCGCAGCTGGAGCTGCGGGGGCCCGCACCGGCCACGCTGGAGCTGCGCACCGACTTCGAGTACGGGCTGCTGGCCATGTCCGGCGCCGCCGAGGTCGACGGGGTGCCCTTCGCCCCGGGAGCGCTGCTCTACCTCGGGGCAGGCCGGCAGCGGCTCACCGTGGCGGGCGAGCCGGGGAGCCGGCTGCTGCTGCTCGGCGGCGCGCCGTTCGAGGAGCCGCTGGTGATGTGGTGGAACTTCGTCGGCCGCTCGCACGAGGAGGTGCTCGCCGCCCGGGAGGACTGGATGGCCGGGCGCCGCTTCGGCATCGTCGCCGACGATCCCGCCCCGCCGTTGCCCGCCCCGGCGTTGCCGACCACCCGCCTCAAGGCGCGCGACCGCAGCGGCGGGTCGCACCGCTGAGGCGGGAGGCGTGGCCGGGCGCGGCGCGGGTAGTCGCCGGCATGCCGACCACAGCCACCTCCCGCGTCGAGGACAGGAAACGCCTGGCACGCCGACTCGCCGGCAGCGGTCGCGGCTTCGCCGAGCAGTACGGCTTCCGCGTGATCAACAATCCGTCGAGCCTGTTCCAGGTGCTCTGCCTGGCCGTGCTGCTGGCCCGTAGGGGCGACTTCCGGCGCGCCGTGGACAGCGCGCACGCCCTGCCCGCCGCGGGCTGGGACAGCGCCGCACGGCTGGCCCGTTCCCTGCACTCCGACCGGGTACGCGTGCTGCGCGACAGCGGCCAGCGCGGCGACGTCGACGCGCTCGCCGACACGCTCGGCGACCTGGCCCGCGCCGTGGTGGAGCGCTACCGGGGCGACCTGCGCCGGCTACGTGCGGTGGCCCATCACGACCCGGCCAGGGAACGGGAGCTGCTGACCGCGCTGCCCGGGGTCGACGCCGCGGTGGCCGACCTGTTCCTGCGCGAGGCCCAGGCGCTGTGGCGGGAGGTGGCGCCGGTGGCGGACCGTAGGGCGCTGGTCGCGGCCCGCCGGCTGGGACTGGGCCGCTCCGCCGACGACCTGGCGTGCCTCGCCGGCAGCGGCGAGTCCGAGCGCCTGGCCTGGCTGGTGGGGGCGTTGGCCCGGGTCGACCTGGAGAAGCGGTACGCGGAGCTGGCCGCCTGACGCGCGGGTGGGCTGGCCCACACTTGCTTCGTAATCAGCCGAACGGATGATGTTTCATCGTATGATGGTCTCGGCACTGATGCGCGCCCGGTTCGGGCGTACATCGACCGCCTGGTGGTCGCGGCCCGGTTCGGGCCCGACCGGCCACCGGACAGGTTCTGTGTGGCGCCCCGGTCGCGGTTCGCGACGGGGGCGCCCGCCTGTCCGGCACCTCCGCCTCCCGCCCGGCGCCGACCGCGGGGCAGGCCCACCGGTTCACCTCGCCAGACCGGCCAGCAGGTTCACCGTGACCGCGATGATGAACGCCCCGAACAGGTACGACACCATCGAGTGTCGCAACGCCGTGCGACGCATCTCGTTGCTGGTCAGTGACGTGTCGGAGACCTGGAAGGTCGCCCCGACGGTGAACGCCAGGTAGGCGAAGTCCGAGTAGCGGGGCGGCTCCGACTGGTTGAAGTCGATCCCACCGTCCGGCCCCGTGTAGTAGATCCGCGCGTACCGGGCGGCGAACACGGTGTGCACCACCAGCCAGGACAACAGCACGCTCAGCACGGCCAGCCCGCCGTAGACGTTCCGGGCGGGCGTGGCGGTCGCCCCGTGCGCGCGGGTCACCACGATGCCGACGGCCAGCAGGCTGGCCACGCAGGCGGCGAGCAGCAGCGCGTCACGCGCCGCCCGGTTCGGGTCCTCGTACACGGCCAACCGGGCGGTCCGGCGCGCGTCCATCGGCCACAGCTTGTGCCAGACCAGCAGCAGCCAGCTCAGTGCGGCGGCGTCCCAGCCGGCCAGCGGCGCCAACGCCGGCGTGGCGGCCAGCGCGGTGAGCCCGCCGACCACCACGCCGACCACGCCCATCACGGTGAGCTGGGCCGCGGCCGGGGTGTGCCCGACCGGTCGACGCGCCGTCATCCGGCACCGACGCGGTCCCGCCCCGCGCGGGCGCCACGCGTCGGCCCGGGCGTGCCCGGCCCGGGCGTGCCCGGCCTGCGCGCGCCCGGCTTCGGCGAGTCCGGGCCGGGCATGCCGCTGGCCCCAGCCGGCACGGCTCAGATGCCGCGCAGGTGCTGCGACACCCGCTGGTGCCGCTTGTCCCGGGCCTGTGCCGCCCGTTGGGCGGGGCCGACCTCCGGGGCCGCCTCGATGCCCGCCGAGCGGGCCACCTCGTTGCCGTTGGCGTAGTCGACCGGCGGCAGGGCCCGCAACGCGCGCAGCACGTCCGGCGGGGCGCCCTCCCGTTCGGCCTCGCGTACCACGTCGTCCTTCTCGGCCGGGTAGTCCAGGCTCGACAGGTACTGCAGCACGTCGGCGTAACTCGCCATGGTGTCGGCTCCTCCGGGGCTTCGATCCGGTCACGACCGGCGGCGGTTACCCGTCCGGCGGGACGTCACGCGCGGTCCGGGGAGCGAATCCGCCGTCGTTTCCCGGCCCCGCCGACGGGTACGCGCAGGGCCCGACGCCGCAGCCCGAAGGAGCCCGGATGAACTACGACACCTTCGTCGACCAGGTCGCCCAGCGCACCCGTACCTCCTCCGACGAGGCGGTCGCGCTGACCCGGGCGACCCTGGAGACCCTCGCCGAGCGGCTGACCGGCGGGGAGGTGCTGGACCTGGCCGCCCAGCTGCCCAGGCCGTTGCAGCTGGTGTTGAAGCCGAGCCCGCGCACCGAGTCGGCGGAGCGGTTCGGCGCGGCCGAGTTCGTCGCCCGCGTCGCCGTGCGGGCCGGCGTGACCGAGCCCGCCGCCCGCGACGCCGCCCGGGCGGTCTTCGTCACCCTGCGCGAGGCGATCAGCGGCGGCGAGTTCGACGACGTGGTGGTCCAGCTCCCGCGCGACTACCGGGACATGGTCGAGCCCGCCATGGCGCCGGGTGCCACCCTGCGCCGCTCCTGACCGGCCACCGCCGTCCCGCGGCGGATCCGGCCGGCCGCAACGGAGCCAACCGCGGCGGATCCGGCCGCCCTCGGCTGATCCGGCCGAGAGCGTGCCGGCGAGGGGTGCCGTCCGGCCGGCACGCGGGAGCGCCCGAGACCGTCGCGAGGGTCCTCGACCTGCGGCGCCGTGCGATCAGGCGACGGCGCCGGCGGCGCGCAGGGCGGCGGTGCGCTCCGGATCGAAGCCCGCCTCGGCCAGCAGTTCGTCGGTATGCTCGCCCGGCTGCGGTGGCGGGCGGCGCAGCGCGGTCGGGGTGCCCGAGAAGCGGGGCGCCGGGGCCGGCTGGGTGACCCCGTCCCGCTCGACGAAGGTGCCCCGCGCGGCCAGCTGCGGGTGCTCCGGCGCCTCCCGCCAGTCCAGCACCGGTGCCACGCAGGCGTCCGAGGAGCCCAGCAGCGCCGTCCACTCGTCGCGGGTACGGGTGCGGAACAGCCGCGCCCACGACTGGCGCAGCGCCGGCCAGTTCGCCGGGTCGGTGCGGTCCAGCGCCTCGTCCGGGGGCAACGGGAAGCCGGTACGCCGCACGAGTTCGTCGTAGAACCGTGCCTCCAGGGCGCCGACGGCCACGTACCGGCCGTCGGCACACTCGTAGGTGTCGTAGAACGGGGCGCCGCCGTCGAGCAGGTTCACCCCGCGCGCGTCCTGCCACTGGCCGATTCGGCGCAGCGCGTGGATCTGGGTGCTGAGCACCGCCACGCCGTCGACGATGGCCGCGTCGACTACCTGGCCCCGCGCGCCGCCACGCACCGCGTACAGGGCGGAGACCAGGCCGAGGGCGAGCATCATCGCGCCGCCGCCGAAGTCGCCGAGCAGGTTGATCGGCGGCACCGGGCGCTCACCGGCCCGGCCGATGCCGTGCAGCGCGCCGGTCAGCGCCACGTAGCCGATGTCGTGTCCCGCGTACGGGGCCACCGGGCCGTCCTGGCCCCAGCCGGTCATCCGCCCGTAGACGAGTCGGGGGTTCACCGCCAGGCAGTCCGCCGGGCCGACCCCGAGCCGCTCGGTGACCCCCGGACGGAACCCCTCGATCAGTGCGTCGGCGCCGGCGGCCAGGGCCAGCACCACCTCGCGGCCGCCGGGGGACTTCAGGTCCACCCCGATCGAGCGGCGTCCCCGGTTGAGCAGGTCCGGGTGCGGGGTGCCGAACGCGCCCGGGTCCACGTCCGTCACCCGGTCCACCCGGACCACGTCCGCTCCCAGGTCGGCCAGCATCATCGCCGCGAACGGGCCGGGCCCGATCCCGGCCAGCTCGATCACCCGTACGCCGGCCAGCGGGCCGGCCGGAAGGTCCTCGGTCATCGGCACACCATAGGCGAGGCGCGTTTGCGTGGCGAGGGGTCGGGAACCCGCCGCCGAGACGCGGGGAGGCGGCGTGTTCGACGACCGGATCAGGGTGGCCATGCTGCACGGTCCCGGTCGGCCCGACGCCGACGGCGTCAGCGACTACGTGACGCACCTGGTCGAGGCGCTCGACGGCGTCGGCGTCGAGGTGACCCCGGTGCCGGTGCGCCCCGACGAGGGCCGCGAGGGCTGGCGGGCCGCGACCGTACGGGCCGCCCGCCGGGTCCGCCAGTTGGCCCCCGACCTGGTGCACGTGCAGTTCGCCCCGTCGGCGTACCGGTTCTCGGGGCAGGCCGGGCTGCTGCCGTGGCGGCTGCCCCGGCGGTTGCCGCTGGTCACCACCCTGCACGAGTACGGCTGGTGGGCCTGCCCGGGCTGGCTGCCGGGCCGGTTCTGGTCCGCCGTGGAGCGGCTCCGCTGCTGGGACCGGGAATCCGGCCGACTGGTGCCGGCCAGCGCGGCCGTCATCGTCACGAACCCCGGCCACGGCGAGGTGGTCCACGCGCGCAGCGGCCGGACGACGACGCACATCCCGATCGCCCCGAACGTCGTCGAGCCCGCCGGCGCGTCCACGGCGGGTGTACGCCTGCGGGCGGAGCTGGGCCTGCCCGAGGGCGCGCCGCTGCTGGCCTTCTTCGGCTTCGTGCACCCGGTGAAGGGACTGCGCTACCTGATCGAGGCGCTGCCCGAGCTGCGGCGCGACCACCCGGACCTGCGGCTGCTGGTGGTCGGCGGGTTCACCTCGCAGGCGCTGCCCGAGCGGGAGGCGCAGGCGTTCCGCGCCGAGCTGACCGGGCTGGCGCAGCGGTGTGGAGTGGCCGACGCGCTGACGTTCACCGGGCACCTGCCCGCCGACCGGGTCTCCGCCGTGCTGCGCGCCGCCGACGTGGCGGTGCTGCCGTTCACCGGCGGGGTCAGCACCAAGAGCGGCGCCCTGCTCGCCGCGCTCGCGCACGGCGTGCCGACCGCGGTGACGCGGTGCGACGACGGCGACGACGGGCCGCACCGCAGCGGTGCCGTGGCGGTCATCGGTGCCCGCCGCGACAGCGCCGCGATCGTGCGTACCGTCGGTCGGCTGCTCGCCGATCCGGTGCTGCGCCGCCGGCTGGCCGAACGCGGGCGGGCCTTCGCCGCCGCGTACTCCTGGCCGAGGGTGGCCGCCGCGCACCGCGACCTCTACGCCCGGACCCTGGGGCGCGCGGATGCCTGAGCGGTACGCGGACATCCTGGTGGTCGACCTGCTCGGCGGGATCGGAGACCTGATCATGCTGCTGCCGGCGGTGCACGGCCTGGCCCGCCGCAACCCCGGCGCGCGGCTGCGGGTGCTCACCCACGCTCCCGGGGCGGACCTGCTGCGCGACGATCCGGCGGTCGCCGAGGTGCGCACGCCCCGGCACGGCCGGCCGGGCGCCGAGCGGGAGGCGGTCCTCGAGGCGCTCGCGGCCACCCGCCCGGACCTGGCGGTCGCCACCACCCGCTACGACGGCATCCCCGAGCTGCTCGAGGCGGGCGCCGGGCGGGCCGTGACGAACCTGTGGCGTGATCCACCGCCGCAGCAGCCGGTGGGCGACCGCTACCTGGAGATCCTCTGCGCCGAGGGGCTGCTCGGCCCGGCGGACCGGGCCGCCCGGCCCCGGGTGCATCTGGGCGGCGAGGCCCGGCGGGCGGGGGAGCGGGCGGTCGCCCGGCTGGTGGGGGAGCCCCTGGCGCCGCCGGTGGTGCTCGTCACCGACGCCGGCATGGCGGTCAAGCGCTGGCCGCGGCGGCACTGGCGGGGGCTGGCGCACGCGCTGACGCGGCGCGGACACCCGGTGCTCACCGTCGGCCCGGTCGACCCCGTCGCACCGGTCGGGGTGCCGCTGCCCCGAGCCGACCTGCCCACCCTCGCCGGGCAGTTCGCGGCGGTGGGCCGGTGCGGCGGGGTGGTGGTCGGGCCGGACACCGGGCCCGTGCGCCTCGCCGCCGCGGCCGGCGCCAGGACGGTGGCGCTGTTCGGTCCCACCGACGCCCGGCGGTACGGGATGGGCGGAACCGACCTGCAGGGCCTGCCCGGGTGCGCGCTCCGGCGTCCTACCGCCATCACCGAGCAGCCCTGCTGGTGGGAGGCGCGCTGCCCGCTCGACCCGGCCGAGCCGGCATGCATGGACGACCTCGACGTGGACGCCGTGCTCGCCGCCGTCACCGCCCGCTGACCGACCGTGCGCCACGCCCGCCCGCCGCCGGCCGTCCGGTCGGTGTCCGTGCAGGTGAGGTGACGCAGACGTGATCCGGCGTGCCCCGTTTGCCGAGCCCACGGGCCTGCCCTAACCTTGTCGCCACGAGGGGAGTACTTCCCACGAGCCATCCCGGTCAGTACGGCGTGCCCCGGAGCACGCCTCGGGTGGCTGCCCACGAAAAGTGGGTGAAGGAGACCTCGAACATGACAGGGTGTTCGAGGAGGCTCCATGTCCGATTCGCCGTATCTTGCTGCCACCGGTCTCCAGTCGGTGGGCACCCCCACGCTGTGGGGCGTCACCATCGCCGCCGTGATCGGCCTGCTGGTGCTGGATTTCCTGGTCACCCGCAAGCCGCACGAGGTGTCGATGCGGGAGGCGCTGGGCTGGTCCGCCTTCTACATCGCCCTGCCGCTGGCCTTCGGCGCCTGGATCTGGTCGCGTTTCGGCTCGAAGCAGGGCGTGGAGTACCTCACCGGTTACCTGGTGGAGAAGTCCCTCTCGGTCGACAACCTGTTCGTCTTCATGTTGCTGCTGGCCGCGTTCGCGGTGCCGGCCGAGCTGGCCCAGCGGGCCCTGCTCTACGGCATCACCGGCGCGCTGGTGCTGCGGGCGGTCTTCATCGCCGTCGGGGCGGCGGCCCTGCAGACCCTGGACTTCGCCTTCCTGCTCTTCGCGATCATCCTGCTGCTCACCGCGGCGAAGCTGCTGCGCGACGCCCTCACCGGGCACGAGCAGGAAGTCGACATCAGCAAGATGCGCTCGGTGAAGCTGCTGCGCAAGTTCATGCCGGTCACCGAGGACTACCACGGCCCGAGGATGGTCGTGCGCATCGCCGGCCGGCGTACCCTCACCCCGTTCGCCCTCGTGGTGACCGCGCTGCTGGCCACGGACATCGTCTTCGCCGTCGACTCCGTACCGGCCGTCTACGGCATCACCGAGGACCCCTACCTGGTCTTCGCCACCAACGCGTTCGCCCTGCTGGGGCTGCGGGCGCTCTACTTCGTGCTGCACGCCGCGCTCAGCCGGCTGGTGCACCTCAGCTACGGCCTGGCGATCATCCTGGCGTTCATCGGCGTCAAGCTCGGTCTGCACTGGGCGCACGGCATCTGGAAGGGCGTGCCGGAGATCCCGACGCTGGCCTCCCTGGGCGTCATCATCGGCGTGCTGGTGATCGTCACCCTCACCAGCCTGCGGGCCACCAGCAAGGCCGGTCGGGGCGAGAAGGAGATCGTGGTCGAGCGGCGCTGAGGCGTCACCCGTCGCGGTGCGGTTCCGCCCGACCGCGCCGCGCCGCCCACCCCCGGGTGGTACGACTGACGGGTGGGAATCGTGTCACCGGGCTTCCAGGGCCGGCCCCGCTCAGCGGAGCCGGCCCTGCCGCCGGGGCAGTACCTGACGCAGGACTTCCCGGTGCTCTCCGCCGGCCCGACGCCGAGGGTGCCGCCGGAGACCTGGGAGTTCGTCGTCTCCACCGAGTCCGGCGCCGAGTTCCGCTGGAGCTTCGACGAGCTGATGGCGCTGCCCCAGGAGACCCCGACGGTCGACATCCACTGCGTCACGCGCTGGTCGAAGCGGGACACCGGCTGGCAGGGGGTGTCCCTGGACACGCTGCTGGAGGGCGTCGACACCGACGCCCGGTACGCGCAGGCCCACTCGTACGGCGGCTACACCACCAACCTGCCGCTGGACGACCTGCGGGGCGGGCGGGCCTGGGTCGCGCACCGCTACGACGGCGGCCCGCTGCCGGCCGAGCACGGCGGCCCGGCCCGGCTGCTCGTGCCGCACCTCTACTTCTGGAAGTCCGCCAAGTGGGTGCGCGGCATCCGGCTCAGCGTGCAGGACCAGCCCGGGTTCTGGGAGACCGCCGGCTACCACGACTACGGGGACCCGTGGCGTGAGCAGCGGTACCAGGGCGATTGAGCGCTCCGCTGCGCTGGCGGGTGGCCCGGCTGCGCGAGCGCCGGGTGGAGACGCCCACCGCGCACACCCTGGTGCTGGAGGTGCCCGGCTGGCCGGGCCACCTGCCCGGGCAGCACGTCGACGTGCGGCTGACCGCGCCCGACGGCTACCAGGCGGCCCGGTCGTACTCGCTGGCCGGCCCGGCCGAGGCCGACCGGATCGCGCTGACCGTGCAGCGGGTGCCCGACGGCGAGGTGTCGCCGTACCTGATCGACGTCTACGCCGGGGGCGACCCGGTGGAGGTGCGCGGCCCGGTCGGCGGCTGGTTCGTCTGGCGGGCGGAGGAGACCGCGCCGGTGCTGCTGGTGGCCGGCGGATCGGGCGTCGTGCCGCTGATGGCGATGGTCCGCGCCCGCCGCGCCGCGGGCAGCCGGGTGCCGTTCCGGCTGCTCTACTCGGTACGCACCCCGGCCGACGTGTTCTACGCCGACGAGCTGCGCCGCCGGGCCCGCGACGACCCGGGCCTGGACGTCGCCCACGTGTACACCCGCGAGGCCCCGCGGGGCTGGCGGGGTGAGCCGCACCGGATCGGGCTGGCCGACGTCACCGACCACGGCTGGCCGCCGGAGCGGGAACCCCTCTGCTACGTCTGCGGCCCGACCGGCTTCGTGGAGACGGTGGCGGACCTGCTCGTCGGGCTGGGCCACCAGGGCCGGCGGGTGCGGACCGAACGGTTCGGCCCGACCGGCTAGGCGTCGAGAAGGAGGAGCGCCCGATGACCGACACGTCGTACCTGGACGGCAACATGCTCGACGGCCCGCTGCGGGAGTTGTTCGCCGTCGACCTCAGCGCCGCCGGCGGGCGGTGCGCGCACTGCGGCATGACGGGCCCACTGGCCGGCCTGCGGGTCTACCCGCACGCGCCCGGCCTCGTCGCCCGCTGCCCGAACTGTGCCGAGGTGATGCTGCGGCTGGTCCGCTCGCCCGAGTACGCCTGGCTGGACCTGCGCGGAGCCACCTTCCTGCGGGTGCCGATGCCGCCGGAGCAGACGTACCCGGGCCCGCTGTGAGGGCGGGGGAGGGGCACGTGACACCAACGGCCGGAGCGGACGGAGGCGACATGACGGACGAGGCCCTGCGGGCGCGGTCGGCGCGGGAGGTGTTCGACGACCACCTGCGGCTGGCCGGCGAGCACCGGTTCGCCGAGGACCTGGCGCGCAACGTGTCGCCGTCGTGCGTGGTCCTGGAACGGCGGGGCGTGTTCCGCGGGCACGCGGGCGTCGGGGAGCTGGCGCGGCTGCTGGAGGAGGAGCTGCCCGGCGCCCGGTACGTGTACACGAACCGGCTGGTCGAGGGACGGGTGGCGTTCCTGGAGTGGACGGCGCGGATCGAGGGCGTACAGGTCCGCGACGGGGCGGACTCGTTCCTCATCGAGCAGGGCTGGATCGTCGCCCAGACCATCCACTACACACTGGAGCCGGTCGACGGCGAGGTGGACCGGCCCGCGGGACCGTGAGTGCCGGGTCGCGCCCACAACGCGCTGGACAACGGCGGCACCCACCGCGACAGTGGTTCGCCGTGAGGTATCTGCGTACGGCGGGGCCGGTCGGCATCCGCCCGCCCCGTCCGGCCGACGAGGCCGAGTTCGTCGCGGCGGCCCGGCGCAGCCGCGACCTGCACCACCCCTGGCTGGCCGCGCCCGACGACCCGGCGCGCTACGCCGCGTACCTGCGCAGGATCCGCCGCCGGGACCATGCCGGATACCTGGTCTGCGACCGGGACTCGGGCGCGATCGCCGGCTACGTGAACATCAGCGGGATCCTCATGGGCGCGCTGCGCGGCGGCTACCTCGGCTACGCCGCCTTCCTGCCGTACAGCGGCACCGGGCACGCGTCCGCCGGTGTCGGCCTGGTCGTCCGCCACGCCTTCGACGCGCTCGGCCTGCACCGGCTGGAGGCGAACATCCAGCCGGGCAACGAGCCGTCGCGCCGGGTGGCGCGCAAGCTCGGATTCCGGCTGGAGGGCTACTCGCCGGACTACCTGTTCATCGACGGGGCGTGGCGCGACCACGAACGGTGGGCGATCACCGCCCCGGCGCCCGCCGGTACGTAGGCCGGTGGCGGCCCGTCGCGACCGCCACCGACCGCCGGGTCAGCGCCCCGGCCGGCGCGCCTCGGCCCGCTGGACGCCGAGGCGCTCGAACCGTCCCTGCTTCTGCTCCACGCGCCGGCGCTGCCGGGGTGTGAGCTGCCTGCGGCCGCTCTGCCGCAGGTAGATCGGCTGTCGCTGGTCGTTCGACATCGGTGTGCTCACGGTTGCGTCCTCCCGTCGCTGGGATGCGGGACCACCGTGTCACCGGGGCGGGTGAGTCGAACCCACCCGCCCCGGGTGAGCCGGCCCGGCGCGGCCGGTCGGCGCGGTTGTTTCAGACGCGGGAGGTGAAGGTGGCCAGGAACCGGTGCGGGGTGATCACCCCGGCGTTGTCGAAGCAGACCACGTCCACCTCCGGGTCGAGGCCGGTGGACCACGGCTGGGTCAGGTGACAGTAGTTCGACCCGACGCCCTGCGCCACGACCTGCGCGTGCGTCTGGCCGACCCCGAGCTGCGGGAACTTCGCGAGGTAGCGGCCGGCGGGGGCGATCGCGGCCACCGTGTTGGCGCCGACGCCGAGCATCGAGTTGTCGTTGGTCGGCCCGCCGACCCCGGTGCCCAGGTAACCGAAGCGCGACGGCGGGGCGAGCGAGCCGATCACCGGCCGCCGGCGGTGGTAGGACAGGACGAAGTCGGTGGTCGCCGGCGCGCCCGCCTGGTCGAAGCAGGACACGTTCGCGGCCACGCCGGTCCCGGCGGCGGACCAGCTGTCGATCTTGCAACGGCGCGGCGCCGCGTTCGGCTGCACGGCGGTGACCTGCACGTCACCGGCCAGCACGCCGGCGAGCCCGACGCCCGGGAGCTTCACCGCCCACTGGCCGACCCCCAGCGGGCCGAGGCCGTTGGCCACCCCCGTCGAGTTGTACGACTGGACCAGCGCCCCGCCGGCCTGCTGGACGTACGCGTGGGCGGTGCCCGCCGGCAGCACGCCGCTGCTGGTGGTCCACAGCACGGTGAACGGGGTGTCCTCGCGGTCCCCGCCCGGCTTGTGGCACTGCACGTCGACGATCTGGTCGGCGCCGGCCGAGGACCAGCGGACGACCTCGCAGTAGTGGCCGGTGCGGTTGACCGGGGTCACGTGCGGCACCCCCCGCGCCCCGGCGCCGATCTGCGGGAAGCGCACCTGGAACCGGCCCGGGGCGAGCTTGCCGCCCTGCGCCCAGGCGGCGGGGAAGGCGGTCTTCCAGCTGCCCCACTGCCGGGTGGTGTCGAGTACCGTCCAGGGCGGAACGGTCGGGTCCTGGACGTAGGCGAAGCCCCAGCGGTCGGCGGTGGCCGCCGCGGCCGGGCCGGCCGGCGCGAGCGCGCCGGCGGCCAGCACGGCGGTCAGCGCGGCGGCGGCGAGCGAACGGAGTCGCATCTTTCCTCCTGGTGACGAGGGGTCGGGTCGGCAAGCAGCGTGCGGCACCACCGAGGGAGTGACTGTCGGCAACCGCACAACCGCGTGTCGCAAGTGCGCCGCTGTCGGCTCCCCGGCCCGCGTCCGGCTCCCACCGGTCGCGCGCCCGCCCCAGGCCGCCGCCGATCAAGCGGTGATTCGTCCGTCTCGCCACGTTTGTCCCGCTGCCGGGTGGGAACGGGGCCGCAATGACGAAACCTCGTGTGGTGATCGTGGGGGCCGGATTCGCCGGTTACCACGCGGCGAAGACGTTGAGCCGGCTGGCCCGGGGCCGGGCCGAGATCGTGGTGCTGAACTCCACCGACTACTTCCTCTACCTGCCGCTGCTGCCCGAGGTGGCCGCCGGCGTGGTGGAGCCGCGGCGGATCTCCGTACCGCTGACGGGGACGCTCGACGGGGTGCGGGTGCTGATCGGCGAGGCCGACCACGTGGACCTGCAGAACCGCTGGGTCGGCTTCACCCAGCCGGAGGGCGACCGCAACCGGATCGCGTACGACCGGTTGGTGCTGGCCGTGGGCAGCGTCAACAAGCTGCTGCCGATCCCCGGCGTGACCGAGTACGCCCACGGATTCCGCGGCCTGCCCGAGGCCCTCTACCTGCACGACCACGTGATCCGGCAGATCGAGCTCGCCGAGCAGACCGACGACCCGGCCGAACAGCAGGCGCGCGCCACGTTCGTGGTGGTCGGCGCCGGCTACACCGGAACCGAGGTGGCCGCGCACGGCCAGCTGTTCACCGACGAGCTGGTCTCCCAGCGCCCCCGCCTCAAGATCCGCCCGAAGTGGCTGCTGCTCGACGTCGCGCCCCGGGTGCTGCCCGAGCTGGACAAGCGGATGTCGGACACCGCCGACCGGGTGCTGCGCCGACGCGGCGTGGACGTGCGGATGGGCACCTCCGTGGCCGTGGCCACCGCCGACGGGGTCACGCTCACCGATGGCGACTACGTGCCCACCTGCACCCTGGTCTGGTGTGTCGGCGTACGCCCCGATCCGTTCGTCGCCGAACTGGGGCTGCGCACCGAGCGGGGGCGGCTGGTCGTCGACGAGTACCTCGGCGTCCCCGGCTTCCCCGAGGTGTACGCCTGCGGCGACGCGGCCGCCGTGCCGGACCTGACCCGACCCGGGCAGATCTGCACGATGACGGCCCAGCACGCGCAGCGGCAGGGCAAGCTGGCCGCGCACAACATCGCCGCCTCCTACGGGCAGGGGCGACGCCGACCGTACAAGCACCACGACCTGGGATGGGTGGTGGACCTGGGCGGCAAGGACGCGGCGGCGAACCCGCTGAAGGTGTCGCTGTCCGGACTGCCCGCCAAGGCGGTCACCCGCGGCTACCACCTGCTGGCGATGCCGGGCAACCGGATCCGGGTGGGCGCCGACTGGATGCTCGACGCCGCGCTGCCGCGCCCGGCCGTGCAGCTCGGCCTGGTCCCGGCCAACGCCGTGCCGCTGGAGAGCTCATCGCCGGAGGTGGCCGTCCGGGCCCGCTGATCCGCCCGCCCACCGACCTCCCGGCCGCCTCGGTGTCGCCCATCGCGTTCGCGCCCGCGTCCGGTGTCGCCCGGGGCGTCTCGCCCGCGTCCGGCGTTCGGGCTGAGGGTGGGTGGCCTCAGCCCGGGGCGAGGGCCGCGTCGGTGGCGGGCCGGGCCCCGGCGACGAACGCGTCCAGGCCGGTCCCGTGCAGCACGCTGCCGGGCACCCGGTCCCGCGCCGCCAGGGCGGCGAGCCGGGCCACGGGCAGCCGTCCGGGGCGCGGCGCGGCGGCGAACACCAGGTTTCCGTACCGCCGCCCGCGCAGCATCCGGCGGTCGGCGACCAGGCAGACGTCGGCGAAGACGGCCCGCAGGGTGGCCGCCTGGACCCGGGCGAAGACCAGCGGCGGCAAATCGGTCACGTTGACCAGGAGTACGCCGTCGGGACGCAGCGTCCGGGCCACCTCGGCGGCGAACTCGACGCTGCGCACGTGGGCGGGCATCCGTGCCGCCCGGTAGATGTCCGCGAGCACCAGGTCGTAGCCCGCCGCGGGCTCGCGACCCAGCGCGTCGCGGGCGTCGGCCACCCGCACGTCGACGGCGGCGGGCAGCGCCGGCAGTTCCCGCGCCACCAGCTCGAGCACGGCCGGGTCGCGTTCCACCACCCGTTGCCGCGAGCCGGGCCGGGTGGCGGACACGTAGCGGGGGAGGGTCAGCGCGCCGCCGCCGAGGTGCAGCACGTCCAGCGGACGGCCGGCCGGCGCCGCCAGGTCGACCACGGCGGCCATCCGCCGCACGTATTCGAAGTGCAGGTGACGGGGGTCGTGGACGTCCACGTAGGACTGCTCGACGCCGGCCGCGAGCAGCGTACGCCCGGTGGGGCGGGCGGGGTCGACGACCAGCTCCAGCCGGGGCGCGTCGGAGGGGTCCATCCCGGCAGGCTAGCCGGGCGGGTGGGCCGGCGGGTGGGCGCCCGCCGGCCCGTGCCCCGGTCAGCCGCCGGCCATCCCGGCGCCGGCCTCGTCGATCGCGTCGTCGACGGCGTGGGCGAGGTCCACGTCCATCGCGGTCACCGCGTCGGCCTGCCGCGACCGTACGGTCAGCACGGCGGTGGCCGGGTCCGGACGGCCGATGCGCGGGCCGCGCCCGGTGTCCTGCCGCAGCCGGTCGAGCCGGTCCAGGACCCGGTCCAGGTTGTCCGCCGGCAGTTCCACGGTGCGGGTCAGCACGCCGCCGTCGCCGGACCAGTACGGCAGCTCACCGAGCGCCTCCCGCAGGTCCGCGTCGCTCAGCGGGGGTGTCGCGCTGGCCGCGCCGACCACCCCGCCGCCGACGGGTGGCGGATCCAGCAGGTCCCGCAGGCCGTCGGGGACGTGCAGCGACTCGATCAGGTCGCCGTCGTGGTCGGCCAGGGCCGCCACGGTCGCCTCCGCCTGGTAGCGGGCCTGCTCAGGGTTGCGGCCACTGATCCGGCCCACCTCGGCGAGGAAGCCGGGCAGGTCCCGGCGCCGCCGGATGCCGTCCACCGGGACGACGTCGTGCAGCTTGTCCGGCACGGCCGACAGCAGCCTGCGGCGTTCCGCCTCGTCGAGGGCGGACGCCAGCACCAGCACGGTCGCCTCGACCCCCACCTTCGCGGTGCGGAAGTCGGCCCCGGTGCGGCGCACGACGTCGTCGACCAGCGCGCGGTAGCCCACCGGCGTCCCGTCCGAGATGCCGGACCCCCGCTCGGGCAGGGGCCGGGGGGACTCCGGGACGCCCGCCGGTGGCGGAGCCGGCCCCCCGCGGGTGCTGTCCGGCTTGTGGCGGCTGCCGGCCGGCGGCGGACCGGCACGCTTGCCCTGTTCCAGGTGGGTGAGCTGCTTGGAGGCGCTCAGGCTGGCCCCCGTCTCGCTGGCCTGCATGCCGCGCTCGCGGGCCTGGCGGGCCAGCGCGCGGCGACGCTGGTTGTCGCCCTCCATCTGCTTGCGCATGGTGACACCTCGCTTCCGCTCGTGGTTGCGGTCTTCCGCCGGTCGCCTTCCCGTCGTCACCGGCACCGAAACGGACGCCGCCGGCCGGGCCGGCGATGCCCGCGGGGCGGCTTCATCCGGCGGGGGTGAGGGGCGCTCACCCGGCGGGGGCCGACGATCGCAGCGGACCGGAGAACTTCCGAGCACGCGGAAGGACAGGTCGTGATGAAGCGGATCGTCGAGATCGTTCCCGCCAGACCCGGCTGGTACGCCCGCTGGCGCCTCTCACCCGAGGACACCCGCTGCTATCCGGTGAGCCTGTGGGCGTTGCTGGAGGAGGGCGACGGCTCGGGGCGTGAGGTGGTCGGGGTGGACTGCATCGGCCAGTGGCCCGGCGCGGACGACAACGAGGCGGGTGGGGTGTTCGTCCGCTATCTCTTCCAGACTCCCGATTCCGGGCCGCCGGAGGACGCCGAACCACCGGCGACGCGGCAGCTGCGCACGACGGGACCCCGGCTGCAACCGCTCACCGCACCCTGATCCTCACTCCGGCCCCCGGCCCCTGGTCCCAGGGTCGGGGGCCACCCCTCGCCCGGGACGGTCCCCGGCCTCAGCCCACCCGGCGGATGCCTGCGTCGCCCGCGCGTTGCACCGCGAGCAGTTCGGCCAGGCCGGTGCGGTCGAGCAACTGCTGGAGCTGGGGGCTGACCCCGCAGAGCCGGATCGCGCCCGTGCCGCCGTGATGGGCGGTCAGGAACGCGCTCAGCCCGGACGAGTCGCACAGGCTGACCCCGCTCAGGTCGAACAGGAGCTCCTGGTAGCCGTCGCGGCGCAACTCGGCGGCGGCCTCGACCAGCTCCGGAGCGGTGTCGAAGTCCAGCTCACCGGACAGCCGGAGCCGGGCGCACCCGGCGTCGAGCCGGGTCACCTCGATGGTCAACAGCTGTGCGGCCATGCGTCCATGTTCCCAGCCGCGGGCCCGGGAGCAAAGCCCGGGGCTCCGTCGGCTCCGTCAGGCCGTGTCGGCGAGACGCCCGGCGGCACCGTCGGCCGCCGGCAGACCGTCGCCGAGCGGCCGGGCGAGCAGGCCCGCGACGCCGGTCATGTCGAGGATCGTCTCCAGGAACCGGGGCACGGCGCGCAGCCGGAGGGCGGTGCCGCACTGCTGCCCCTCGCGCCACGCGTGCACGATCACGCCGAGGCCGGTGCTGTCGATGAAGAGCAGGTCGGTGAAGTCGAGGACGAGGCCGGGCGGAGCGTCGGCGAGCACCCGGTCGACCTCGGCGCGCAGCGGCGCGGCGGTGGCGTAGGCCAGGTCGCCTCCGACCCGGATGAGCGGTGCGGCCGGATCGGACCGGTCGACGGCCATGCTCAACGGAGTCGCCTGGGGTTGGCTCCGGTGGGACAGCAAGATCACGCCTTTCCGCAGGCCCCCGAGGGACAGGGGTGAGGGGATCGTAACAACGCCCGGCCGGTGCCGCCGGGTACGCGAGCGCCTACGGGCGTCGGGTGGCGGGCGCGGCGTACGGGCGTAGGGTGGGTGCCAGAGACTCGACCACATGTGCCGCCTCGCGGTGGCGCGGACGTCCGACAAGGAGTGGGGCTTAGCTGGTGACTGCTGCCGACGTCCGGGACTGGGATCCCGGCGACGGACGGATCCCCACGCCGAGTGCCGCACGGGCCGCGGCGTGGTCCGACGACGCCCCGGCACGCCCCGCGCCCGCCCTTCCCGCGCTCGCGGCCGATTCGGCGCACGTGGCCGACCTGGAACAACTGGCGGCCGACTGGTCCGAGGTCGTCGAGCACTTCCGCGAGGGCCTCGTCGTCTGCGACGCCCGGGGCGTCGTCCAGCACGTCAGTCCGGTCGCCGAACGCCTGCTGCCCGAGGTCGCCGAGGGCGAGCTGCTCGCGGCGGCCGGCATCACGGGGCTGGCCCCCGGTGCCGAGTTCACCCACCACGACCGCCGGCTGCGCGCGCGCCGGGTGTCGCTGACGGCCGCCCGCTGCTGCTGGTACGTCGAGGACGTCACCGAGAGCGTCACCCGCGCCGACGCGCTGCTCGCCGAGCGGGCCCGCTCGGCGTTCCTGGCGGTCGTCGGTGAGAAGCTCGGCAATCCGCTGCACCCCGACCGGGCCGCCGCCGCGGCGGTCCGGCTGGCGGTGCCGACGCTGGCGGAGGTGGCGGTCCTGGTGCTCGCGCCCCGCTCCGGGCGGGCCCGCTGGTGGCGGGCCTCCCGCAGCGAGGACGACGCCCCGGTGGTCGACAGCGGCGTCCTGCCCGCCGCCGACCTGCCCGCGGCGATCACCGAGGGGCTGGACGGCGCGGAACCGCACACCGTCGACTGGCTGGCGGAGCAGGCGGTGGAGGCCGGCTGGCTGCCCGGGCTGAGCGCGGGCGAGGCCTGCGCGCGGGTGGTGCCGCTGCCCGGCCGCGACACCCCGGCCGGCGTGCTGCTGGTCGCGCGGCGCGTCGAGCGCTGGTACGACGAGGCCGACGTGGACCTGGTCCGCGCCTTCGCGGCCCGGGCCGGGGCGGCGCTGACCACGGCGCTGCTCTACCGCGACCAGGCCGAGGTCGCCGACACGCTCCAGGCGAGTCTGGTGCCGGTGGAACCGGCCGAGGCGGCCGGCGTGCAGTGGGGCACCGCCTACCGGCCGGCCCAGGCGGGCCTGCGCATCGGCGGCGACTTCTACGGCTCGCACCGGCTGGCCGACGGCGGCTCCGTGTTCTTTCTCGGCGACGTCTCCGGCAAGGGCGTCGAGGCGGCGGTCTTCACGGGCCAGCTGCGGCAGTGCCTGCAGGCGCTGCACCGGGTCGAGTCGCAGCCGGGGCGCCTGCTGAAGCTGCTCAACGACGCCCTGCTGGAGACCAGCCAGGCGCAGGGGCAGGGACGCTTCGCGACGATGGTGCTGGGGGTGGTCCGCCCGCACCGCGACGGCGGCCTCACCCTGACCCTGGCCGGCGGCGGCCACCTGCCGCCGCTGGTGCTGCGCGGCTCCGGCGAGGTCGAGACGGCTCCGCTGTCGGGCATGCTGGTGGGCGTGGTGCCCGATCCCCGTATCGGGGAGGTGACCGTCCGGCTGGCGCCGGGCGAGACCTGCCTGCTCTACAGCGACGGGGTGACCGAGGCGCGTGGTGGTCGCCGCGGCGACGAGCAGTTCGGCACGGAGCGGCTGGTGCACGCGGTCACCGGGTGCGAGCGGATGCCCGCGCCCGCCCTGGCCGAGCGCGTCGAGCAGGTGACCTGCGACTGGTTGGCCCACGGCGACCACGACGACATCGCCGTGCTCGCGTTGCGCGCGACCGGCCCGGGCGGGCGTACGCCCCGGCACCTGCACGCGGTGCCGGACGCCACCGGGGCCGCCGAGGTGAGAGGGAGCCGACCGTGACCGCCGCCCCGACCGGGAGCACGCCGGCCGCCGCCTGGAGCGGATACCTGGACTGCCTCCAGGAGGCCGACGAGTACGCCGCCGTCGAGGTGGCCACCGGCCTGCTCGAGGCCGGCGTGCCCGCCGAGCGGGTCCTGCTCGACCTGGTCGCCCCGGCGCAGGCCGAGGTGGGGGAGCGCTGGGCGCGCAACGAGTGGAGCGTCGCCCAGGAGCACGCCGCGACGCACATCAGCGAGCGGGTGGTGGCGGCGGTCGCGGCGTACGCGAACCCGCGCCCCACGCGGGGCCGGGTCGTGGTGGCCTGCATGGACGGCGAGTGGCACGCCCTGCCGCCCCGGCTGGTCGCCGAGGTGCTGCGGCTGCGCGGCTGGCAGGTCACCTTCCTCGGTGCGAGCGTCCCCGCTCCGCACCTGGTGTCGTACCTGCACCGGCACGACGCGCACGCGGTCGCGCTCGCCTGCGCGCTGCCGGTGCGCCTGCCGCACGCGCACCGCATGATCGAGGCGTGCCGGCGCGTGGACGTACCGGTGGTGGTGGGCGGCCGGGGATTCGGCACGGACGGGCGCTGGGCCCGGCGCCTCGGCGTCGCCTGGGCACCGGACGCCCCGACTGCCGCCGACCTGGTCGCCGACGAGCGCGCGCTGCGTCGGGTCGCGCCGGCGGAGCTGAGCCACCTGGCCGACGACGAGTACACCAGCCTGATCAAGCGGCGCGGCGAGTTGATCGACGGGGCGCTGGCGGAGTTGCGCGAGCGCGTGCCGGGCACCCGCGACTACACGCCCAGCCAGATGGACTCCACGGTCAGCGACCTCGGCTACATCGTGGACTTCCTGGCCGCCGCGCTCTACGTCGACGACGGCACGCTGTTCACCGAGTTCGTCGACTGGCTGGTCGAGATCCTCACCAGCCGGGGTGTGCCGGCCCCCGAGCTGGGCGCGACTCTGGAACACTACGGGCGGGTGCTGCGCGACTTCCCCCGGGCCGCGCGCTTCGTCGGGACGGCCCGCTCGTCCGTGGCCACGGTAGGCGGCGTCGAGTCCCGCTGAGCGCCGGTGCGGCCGTGTCCGACACCCCTGCTTATACTTGCCGCACTGCAAGCATCCGCCTGCGGTGGAGCGAAGGGGACAGGGGTGACGTTCACCGTCACATGCGCCGACCGTCAGGGCGGGACGGCACGCCTGCGGTTGGCCGGCGAACTCGACCTGAGCACCGCACCCGAACTCTCCGCCGCCATCGACCGGCTGGTCGACGCGGGCGAGCGCCGCCTGCTGGTCGACCTGACCGAGCTGACCTTCTGCGACTCCACCGGCATCGCCGCCTTCGTCCGGGGTGACAACCGTGTCGCCGCCGACGGCGGGTGGCTACGGCTGACCGGCGCCACCGGACGCGTCGACCGCGTCCTGCAGGTGACAGGGCTGGCCGAGGTGCTCCGACACGAGCCCGGCAGAGCCGACCCGACAGCGCGCTCCGCCGGCTGATGGGCTAGATTTTCCCGCCGGCACAGAGCGCCCCGCGATTTGCCGTTCCAGCGACCCGAAGCAGGTAGTGATGGGTGCAGACAGCCCGAGTCCGGTTCGCATCCTGGTGGTGGACGACGACCCGGGTGACGTGTTGATGATCGAGGAGGCCCTCGCGGACTCCGACGTCGAGAAGGTCATCGACGTCGTCAGCGACGGCCAGGAGGCGATGGAGTTCCTGCGCCGCGAGGGGCGTCACACCGACGCCCGCCGGCCGGACGTCATCCTGCTCGACCTGAACATGCCCCGGATGGACGGGCGGCAGGTGCTCGGCGAGGTCAAGAGCGACGAGGACCTGCGTACGATCCCGATCGTCGTACTGACCACCTCCAACGCCGACACGGACATCGTGGGCAGCTACACGCTGCAGGCCAACGCCTACGTCACCAAGCCGATCGACCTGGACGACTTCAACGACGTGGTGCGCCGGATCGACGAGTTCTTCGGCCGGGTCGTCGTGCTGCCGAAGCGCTCCTGAGGCACGCGGGCGGACATCCTGCCCACCGGGCCGCCGCCGCGCAGGCCCGGGCGTGTCCGCATGGTGAACATTTTTCCTGAAGCCCCTCCGACGCCGTACCCAGCGTCGAGGATCCAGGTTGGGGAAGGAATCACCAGCTGCCTGGGGGGCGACAGTATGAGGTTCTCCGTCGTTGAGACCGGCTACGACCAGCGGCAGGTCGATTCCTGCCTGGACGAGATCGGCATCCGCCTGTCCCGGCTCGCCGCCCGGGCGGAGGGTGCCGCGAGGGCCGGTCGCGAGTGGGACGAGATCCGTGACGAGGCGACGGCGTTGCGCGGCCTGCTGCGGCGCCTGGATCTCGGTGATCCGGACGGCACCCGGGGCGGCGCGCGGGGCGCCGAACGGGAGGCGGCGGACCTCCTGGCCCGGGCGCGTGTCGAGCTGGACGCCGCCCGGGAGGAGGCCCGGCAACTGCGCGAGCGCGTCTACGCCGAGGCGGTGCAGGCCCGTCGGGAGTTCGAGGAGGCGCTGCACGCCCGGCGCCGGCGCGAGGTGCGGGTCGACCGGATCCTCGACGGGCTGACCAGCGAAGCGGTCCCGGCGGACACCCCGACCGCCGCGGCCGGGATGCCCGGCAGCGGTGTGCCGGCGACCCGGATCGGCGCCCGCGCGGCGGATGCGCCCACCGACCCGCCGGGCGGTCGCGCCGGCATCCGCTGAGCTGCACGTGCGGGACGCGTGTCCCGCACGCCGTCAGGTCAGTGCGGCGACCACCGTGGTGGCCAGCTCCTCGTGCCGGGCGTACGCGTCGGGGAAGGCCGAGACCTGCACGGCCTGGGCGGCTCCGGCGACGCTCATCTGCTGCCAGCCCGGGACGTCCCGCAGCGCCTCGTAGAAGGCCCGCGCGGCGTACGACGGGCGCATCAGCTCGCGTACGCTGCCCCAGCCGCTGCTCGGTCGCTGCTGGAACAGGCCCACCGAGTCGTGGTCGGCGCCGCTGCCCTGGTGCGGGTACCGACTGGACTCGGGAAGCACGTCGCTGGCGAGGTTGTACAGCCGGCTCTCCTGCATGGCGGTCGCCACGGCGACCACCAGCGCGCGGCGGGGCATCTTCATCTCGACGCCCACGTCGACGACGACCTTGGCGTTGTCCATCTGCGCCTGGGTGAGCCCGGCGACCGGGCGGGGGCGGGGCGGCGGCGTTGGCTTGCGTGGCGCCTTGCGGGTGGCCGAGGGGGTCGGCTTCGGCGTCGGGCTGGGGCTGAGCGTGGGGGACGGGGAGACGGCCCGCTCGAGCGACCGCGAGGCGCGGTCGTCGTCGACGGCCCGCTCGACCAGCGCCTCGGCCACGGGCTCCCGCGTGGCGTCGGCGTCGGCACGCGTGCCGGCGTACGCGGCCACGCCGAGACAGCAGGTCATGCCGGTGGCGAGCGCGACCCGGACGGGAGTCGAGGCCAACAGGGCCCGGCTGACGCGACGCTGCCGTTCCGGAGCGCGGTGCCGGCCGATCGTCCGTTCGGTCGAGGCGGGATCGTCCGGGCGGGCGGCCGGCCGGTCCCGGGTCAGCTGCTGGTCGAGGCGGTCGTCGGGGTGCACCCGCCGAGGCTAGAAAGGCGAGCGGCTCCTGCCATCGGCCAGCTCGGTGGCATGCGTCACAATTTGCGCCGATCTGCGGGTAGATCACGCCCGCCAGGGGAGCAATCCCGCTATCCGCCCCTGTCGGTTCTTCCACCTATATCCGATAGGGGGTAGCCAACCGGGCAGCGGGTCGGTCCCGGCTGTCCGCGTCGGCGTCGGGCGGTGCGTCCACCGAACGGCGGAGGCGCTGCCGACCGCACGGACGGCCGCCGTGGCCGGTCGAGGTGCGCACCCGGGGCGTCCGGGCGCGCTCGCCGGGCGTCGGGGCCCGCTCAGTGCCGGCCGTTCTCCGCCGGGGTCACGGTGAGCCGGTGCCGGCTGCCGTCGCCGCTGGAGAAGGGCCACAACCGGTCCGCGTGCTCCACCAGCTCCACGAGCTGTTCCCGGCTGAGCCCGGCGGACGAGATGGAGGCGTGCACGTCGGCCCGGTAGCGGCCGTCGTCGTCGCGTCCGAGCTTCGCCTCCGCGCGTACCTGCACGGTGTGCGCCTCGTCGGTGATCTCCCCGGCCGCCTCCACCGCCGCGTGGTGCAGGCAGGACGCGAAGGCCGCGGCGAGCAACTGCTCCGGGGTCAGTCCCGAGCAGTGTGGTGCCAGCGGAGACGCCAGGGCCGTGGAGAGGCTCCCGTCGTCGGTGCGTACGTGGCCGCCCTCGGCGGTCGCGGTGGCCGTCTCGTTCAGCCAGGAGCTCGATTCCGGCATCGCGTTCCTCCCGTCGCTCACCCGCCCGGCTACCCGGCCCCCGGCCGGTGAAACCGCTGGTGCCCCCCGCAAGCCCGTCGCGCGGCGCCGGCCCATGCCGGAACCGGGCAGCGGGAGCAGGCCGGGGACAGCGGGCCGCGGCGGCGGCGTGTCGGGTGGCTCAGCCCGCTTGGGTGGACCACTCGGGAAGGGCAGCCGCCTCGGTCACCTCGGCCGCCGCCCGTTCGTTCCACGGCGACATCGATCCGCCGCGCTGCCGCGGCGCCGCGGACTGCTGCAGCGGCACGTACACCCGGGCGTCCACCGCCTCCGCCAGCAGCAGCGCCGCCATCAGGCTGGACGGTCGGTCGGCCGGGTCGTCGGCGAGGCAGCTCGCGCACAGGTCGGCGACCTCCGGGGGCAGCCCCTCGATCTGCGGCAGCGGCAGCGGCGGGTACCGCCGGCGTGCGCCGAGCAGCTGGGTCGTGGTGCCCGCCTGGTACGGCAGCCGGCCGGTCAGGCAGTAGTAGAGCAGGACGCCGAGGGCGTACATGTCGGCGGCGGGTGTCGCGGGCGCCCGCTCCAGCTGCTCCGGCGCGAGGTAGGCCGGCGTGCCGACCACCATCCCCTCGGGCGACCGGTCCGGGGTGCCGGACGGGGTGGCGATGCCGAAGTCGAGCACCTTCACGCCGGCCGGGGTCAGGATCACGTTCGCCGGCTTGACGTCGCGGTGCACGATGCCGTGCGCGTGAGCGGCGGCCAGCGCGGCGCTCACCTCCGCGCAGACCCGTACGGCGATGCGCCAGTCCAGCGGCCCGGCCCGCAGGTGCGCGGCCAGCGTCTCGCCCTCGGCCAACTCCATGACGATGTAGGGCACCTGGCCCTCGGGGCCCGTCCCGCAGGTGCCGAAGTCGTGCACGAACGCCACGTTCGGGTGCACCAGCCGGGCGGCGGACCGGGCCTCCGCGCGGATGCGCTCCACGGAGGTGTCCTGGCCCTCCTGCCCGGGGGACATCACCTTCACCGCGACCGGCCGGTCCAGCACCGCGTCGTGGGCCCGCCAGACCTCCGACATGCCGCCGATGCCGATGCGCTGTTCGAGCCGGTACCGCCCGTCCAGCGTTCTCATCGACCGCTCCCTGCGCCTCGTGGCCCGCCCGCGACGGGCGCCAAGGCAGCGGTACCCGGGCTCCGATCAGGGCAAACCGCTGCCGGATCCGGGCGGGGCGGCCCCGGCTGCGGTAGCTTGCGAGCCGGGGCCGGTGTCGGGCCGGTTCGGGGGAGGGCGGCGCGCGGATGAGCGAGGTGACCGTACGCTTCGTCGGCGGCCCGGCGCACGACCTGGTGCGGGCGTTGCCCGCCGAGCCCGACGGCTCCCCGCCGGCGCACTGGATCCTGCGCCACCCCGACGGCGCGGGCGCGGCCACGGCCGGCGGGCCCGACCACCTCTACCGGCGCGAGCCTCCCGTCGGCGGCGGCACCTGGACGATGCGCTTCGTGCACACCTATCCGGTGGGCATGACCGAGTGAGCCCGCGCGCCGCCCGCGCGGCGATGCGGCGGCCGAAGTGGCCGGTCGCGGTCGGTGGACGCACGACGGGGTCACCGGCACGGTCGGGCCGCACCGTGTCCGCCGTCCGGCTGCGGGACGTCACCACCGACGCCTGACCGCGCCGCGCCGGTCAGTCGGCCAGCAGCTCTGCCAGTGCCTGGCTGATCCGCTCCGCGTGCCGCCCGTCCGGGTCCTCGTCGGCGTTGAAGTCGGTGACGCTCACGCCGATCAGCCGCCCCGAGCGCACCAGCGGCCGGGCGAGCGCGAGCACGTCGGCCCAGTCCAGGCCGCCCGGCTCCGGATAGCTGACCGCCGGCAGCACGAGCGGGTCGAGCACGTCGAGGTCGAGGTGCAGCCAGGTCGGCGTCGTACCGACGGCGAGGTCCCGGCCCGTCGCCGCCGCGTCGGCGCCGCGCAGCCGGGTGGCCGGCACCAGGTGGACGGCCGGGTCGACACGGGCGGCCTCGCTGCCGTCCGTGCCCCGGTCGAGCGGCCGGTGGCCGAGCACGTGCACCTGGTCGGGGTCGACCAGCGGCCCCTCCCGGTCGAGGATCCCCGCCGGGCCGTGGTCGGTGACGATCGACAGGTCCATGTCCGCCGCCTCGCCGGTGGGCGAGGTGCGACCGTCCTCGAAGTCGAGGTGGGCGTCGAGGAACCACAGGTCGAAGCCGGAGGGCAACCCCTGCAGGATGCCCGGCAGGATGGCGCAGTCGCCCCCGAGCACCAGCGGCTGCCGTCCGGTGCCGAGCAGCGTCGTCACCCGGACGGCGATGGCCCGGGTGGCGCGGCGCACCTGGTCGACGCCGATCACCCCGGTCTCGGGATCCCGGACCGGGTCGGTGATCAGGGCGTCGACCGCGCCGGCGTCGGCCACGCCCAACCGGCCCAGCAGCCCGGCGGCCCGCAGCGCCGCAGGCGCCCGGTGCTCGCCCCGGCCACGTCCGGAGGAGTCGAGGGGAGCGTCCAGCACCGACCATCGCACATCCGGAGGCTAGCCCGGCGGTGGCAGGCTGGGCGGCATGTATCGGGAACGTCCGGCCGGGTTCGCCGGCGCGGTGCTCTGGACCAGCGCCACGACGGCGGGCGCCGCGCCGAGCAGGGTGCTCCCCGACGGTTGCCTCGACCTGCTCTGGTCGAGCCGCTCGGGGCTGACGGTGGCGGGTCCGGACCGCACCGCGCACCTCAGCGGCGGCGGGCCGGCGGAGCGCTGGGTGGGGCTGCGGCTGCCGCCGGGGACCGGCCCGGCGGTGCTCGGCGTACCGGCCGTCGAGTTGCGCGACCGGCGGGTTCCCCTGGCCGAGCTGTGGGGCGAGCGGGCCGTCGCCCGGCTGGCCGAGCGGGCGGAGACGGCCCCCGGCGAGGTGCTCACGGAGATCGCGGCGCGGCGGCTGCGGGCGGCCGGCGGACCCGATCCGCTCGGCGCCCGGGTCGCCGCCGCGCTGGCCGCCGGCG